>NZ_JAYGGZ010000010.1:104042-122332 GCF_034931465.1 Anabaena sp. UHCC 0399
GGCTTACCAGGAGGTTCAGCACCTAGAACCAGCGTTGGTGGCGGAACTAGAGGTAACGTGCAATTAACTCTACCTAGTGGAAATTCAACCCCCAGAAGCAGCATAGGTGGCGGAACAAGGGGAAAAACTCTACCATTAACAGCATTAGTTCCTCCCAACAAACAGGGACGCACAGTATTAGCACGACCCACCGTTTTTGCTTATTTACCTCCGGTTGGTGCAGAAACTGTGTTTTTCAGCCTCCAAGATGAAGACGGAAATTTCCTTTACTCCACAATGCTGAAAGTCTCTCCCGATGGCGGTGTCGTTAGTATTACCTTACCGCCAACAGCTCCAGCTTTGGTCATGGATAAAAATTACCTATGGTATTTCGCACCAATTGAACCAGGCGGAGTTCTTCGACCTGATAATTATTCTGTAATAGGCTGGATCAAACGAGTTGAACCAACATTTAATCAACAAGAATTAGCCTCCTCTCCTGTCGAATTAGCAACTAAATATGCTGAGACTGGTGTATGGTACGATACCATCAAAGTCTTAGTAGATGCAAAGCGATCGCAGCCAAATAACAAAGCTTTTGTGACTGAATGGCACGATTTACTCAAGCAAGTTGGACTAGAAGACATTGCCTCTCAACCATTAACAGAAGCTTTTTAATGTGATCATAAAATGATTTGGCAAAAACTCAAAAATTCACTGAAAAAATGGCAAGGAACACTGATAATTACTCCCTGTGTTGCTGGATTAGTAATTGCGGGGAGTAATATCGGTATTTTAAGAATTTTAGAATGGGCAACTTTAGATCAGTTATTTCGTTTGCGTCCCCAAGAATCTGTAGATAATCGAATTGTGATTGTCACAATTGATGAGCCAGATATTCAACACGTCAAGCAATGGCCGATGTCTGATCGTGTCATGGCTAAAATGATTCGCAATATCAAAGCCCAACAACCAAGAGCGATCGCCATCGATATCTATCGAGATTTACCAGTAGAACCAGGACACCCAGAACTAGTCAAAGAATTCCAAAATACTCCCAATTTTATTGGCATTGAAAAAGTTGCCGGCAACCCAATTGCACCACCACCAATTCTAGCTAAACAGGGTCAAGTAGCTGCCAATGACTTACTCTTAGATACAGATGGCAAAATTCGCCGGGGTATTATTTTATTAGGTAAACCCGATCAAAGTTTAGCTCAAGGTCTAGGAGTAAAACTAGCCTTAACATATTTAGAAAAATCAGGCATTGAATTAACAGAAATCAACGCAGATAAACAAATCTATGGTTTAGGCAAAGCTAAGTTTGTGCCTCTATCTAGTAATGATGGAGAATACAACCAAGCCGACATGGGGGGATATCAAATTTTAATGAACTATCGAGGTGGACTTAACAGCTTTCCCCATATTTCTCTGACCGATGTTTTAGAAAATCGTATACCTGCTAATTTTATCCGCGATCGCCTCGTTTTGATCGGCGCAAAAGCTCCCAGTTTAAATGATAACTATAGTACCCCTTACAATAACAACTTATTTTTTCCTACAGAGCTAATTCCTGGAGTCGTAGTTCACGCGAATCTTGCCAGCCAGATCATCAGTGCCGCTATAGATGGCCGGCCAATGATGCGAGCTACTATTAAACCTCTAAACTGGTTATTAATCTTCTTTTGGTCTGGATATAGTGCCACCCTTGGCGCAATTTATATCAAAAAACGTTGGCTGACCATAGGTGGTTTGTTACTGGCTGTAGTGATTATTCTTAGCAGTGCTTATGTTGCCTTTCTTAGTGGTTGGTTAATTCCTGTATTTACACCAATATTGACTGTTGTCAGTGCGTTAATAATTGGTCTTATGCAGGTTTTATGGCAAAATCTGATGCTTTCTTATCGGCAGTTGGAAGATTATGCCCGCAATCTAGAAATTAAAGTTAAAGAACGCACTGCTGAACTAGCCTCAGCTAATGAAGAAATCAGTCTCCTTAATGAAAAACTCAAAGGAGAAAACCTCCGCATGAGTGCCGAACTCGATATAATTCGGCAAATGCAGCAGATGATTCTACCAAAACCAGAGGAACTAGAAGCTATTGAAGAACTAGATATCGCTGGTTTTATGGAAGCTGCGGATGAAGTCGGCGGCGATTACTACGACGTACTATACACCGATGGAATAGTAACACTTGGGATTGGAGATGTGACTGGACATGGACTGGAAAGCGGATTGTTAATGCTAATGACGCAAACCGCAGTTCGCCTCCTCAGAGAAATCCCCGAATATGACTCAGTGCGCTTCATGGACACACTCAACCGCACCATCTACAAAAACGTGCAACGGATGAACTCTGAGAAGAATTTGACATTGGTGATTCTTAACTATACTCAAGGGCAAATAAGTATCAGTGGACAGCATGAAGAAACGATTATCGTCCGCAAAGGTGGAGAAATTGAGCTGATTGACACGATGGACTTGGGTTTCCCCATAGGTTTAGATGATGACATTGCTGATTTTATTAGTAATATAACCCTGGAATTACAACCCGGTGATGGAGTTGTTCTCTACACCGATGGTATTACCGAAGCTAAGGATATGAATAAGAATCAATACGGTCTAGAACCATTATGTGAAATTATTAGTCAAAACTGGCACAAATCAGCACCAGAAATTAAAGATGCAGTAATTTTAGATGTGCGGCGACATATTGGCAAACAAAAAGTATTTGATGACATCACATTGCTCGTATTCAAGCGACCAGAAGAAGTTTTTGAGAATTAATAATGAAAAATAAAAAAAATATTCTTTTATCATTGTTTTAAGGTGAAAAATCTATGATTCAAATATCTACAGGCTCTATCATCAAGACTGAATTATTTGGCGATTTTATCTCTGACTTTCCTCCAGAGCATGATTCTCTGGAACTTTCTTTTACACCCAGTTCTCGCCCAATCAAACAACGTTGGCGTAACAATCGACTTTCAGCACATTTTTTTGCTGACTACTTCACCAATTTTTTACCTCTAGATGAAAATGAACAAAATCAAGAGAAAATAATTAAAGAAAGTAAAAGTGCTGTTAGCTATGTCGCCAACGAACTTCTAGAAAATGCTATGAAATTTAATGATGATATTTCTAGCTACAAAGTAAGATTTGGCATTCATTTCTTAAATGACTCAGATAGTGTCACTGCCGTAATTTTTGCCAGCAATAGCATTAGACCAGGCGGTGAAGCTAAATTGAGAAAATTTATTGAAGAATTACTAGCTTCAGACACCCATGAAATGTATGTACGCCAAATTGAAAAAAGTGCTGAAGAAAATGGTTCTTCCGGCTTAGGTCTGTTAACGATGATTAATGACTATTCAGCCAAAATTGGTTGGAGGTTAGAAACTATTCAGAAAGAATCTCTCATCATGGCTGTAACTACAATGGCACAAATCAAGGTATAGTATTCGTCGGTGTCTGATTCAATTATTGTTGATTTAGGAAGAAAAAATAATATGGTTATGCAAGAAGTTAAAGGTGAAGATTACACAGTTGAAGGTGATAAAGACTCTGCAACAGTCAACTTTAAAGGAGAACTGAGTCTTGGGGGATCAAGTGAATATGAACCAATTACTAATCTACTCAATGAAATTGCCGCAACTGATCCGGCAATGATGACTTTGAATTTAAGAGATTTAGGATTTCTCAACAGTTCCGGTATTAGTATGTTATCAAAATTTGTCCTAAGTTTACGTAAGAAAAAAGGAATTCAGTTGATTGTTTTAGGTTCAAATGCTATGCCTTGGCAAGGAAAATCGTTGAAAAATCTAGAGCGGTTGCTCCCTGGTCTCAAACTAGAAATTCAATAATAAATAAACTAAAAAGCTTAAACCTTATTATTGCTGGGTTTAAGCTTTTTGACATTTAACTTAATTATGATAGAGGCATACCTGAGCTACTAGTCAATAGCAAGCACTACAAGTGCTAATAGATAAAACTGTCTACGGTAGTAGTGCAATTTTTATTCAATTTATGCTTCAATACTATATTGATCATATTAAATTAGAAAATTGCGAATGAGGCGATCGCGTCAGTAGTGAGATTTACCGTAAAATTATCAAATGTTTTCAATGTTATATAGTGGGAAGATAGACTTAGTAAATAAGTATGAGGTAGAAATATAAGATTTACTAGCATAATGAAGGGATTATAAATAATAGCAATAAAACTACTACAATGCTCGATAATTTTTTACCATTTGAAACTAATACTTGGGCTTTCGTTCTGAGTAGCTTACTAATTACAGTTGTTGGTGGCATCTTACTTTATGTCATTTTCTTTTATGTTTTGCGTTCTATTTTTCGCAAATTTGAACGAGACATTGCATTAGTAACACTTAATGTTTCTGCCTATCCTGCACTGACAGTTTTTGTATTAGCTCTTTTAAAGTTCACATTACATAAGTTACCTGATAATCAAATTATTGATGGGTTGGAAAGTATCTTAGCAGCAGGTTTGATTATTTCGATTAGCTACTGGTTAGTACAACTGCTGCTACAAGTATTGATTTATTATCTGAGAGAATACACCCAACAAACTGAGGCAATGTGGGATGATGTGCTGCTACCTTTGGTTGAGGCAGTAGTTCCTGTGATCATTTTCACTCTAGCTGGCGTGTTTGTGTTGCGATCGTTTGGGGTCGATCTTACAGGCATTTGGGTTGCCCTGGGTGGGGCTACCTTTGTTATTGGCTTTGCAGCTCAAGGAATTTTGGCAAACTTTTTTAGTGGTGTAGTTCTGCTAATTGATACACCCTTTCAATTTGGAGATGTGTTGCTGCTAGATAATGACTCTGTTGCCATATTACGCAGAATTGGGGTACGGGTAACTCAACTGTATATACCGGAAAAACATTGTGATATTTATATTCCCAACAGCAATCTCCAAAGCCAAAATATTACCAATCTCAGCCGTCCCACATCCTACTATCACTTTTCCACAGAACTGCGACTGCCAACTGAATTTGACCTCTATGAAGTAAAGCGAGTTATCCAGGAGGCAATTCTAGCTCATCCAGATACTTTAGGCGATATAGGTGGCAAATTAGAAATACTAGATAATTACTATCAATTAGCAGAACTAGCAGATCAACGTGAAATCGGTAGACTACGCTTACTTGCAGAACAAGAAGTGAATTTGAAACTAGAAGAAATTCAGCAAGGACTTGAAGCATTAGTAGTTACCTTGCAATTTGCAGAAAAAGGCGGTCTCACCCAAGATGAGATCGAGAATATACAGCAAGAATATCGAGAAATTCTTAGCTTAATTGGATTAGAACCTATCACTGAAATTCAAAATAGACGCTCTATTTTTACCTTTAATGAAACTCGCGCTAAGGACACATTGATTGAACTAGTTCGTGAATGGTATCGTGCTTCCATTCGCGATCCAAATCTGTTGGATAATGACAGCTATCTAATTTCCGAAGAATGGGAACGGAAAATAAATTTAATCAAGCGACGAGTGCAGAAGCTTTATCAGAAAATTTCTAATCCTCAACGTGAAGAAACTCGCTTAGATGATTATGTCATGGAGCTAAACAAATGGCTTTTGGAAAAATTTAAAGAACCGCGACAAAAATGGCAAAATCCCCAAGTTTCGGTTAAAGGGATAGAATATAAACAAGGAGCTGCCTATATGAAATTTCGACTCAATTTATTTGTAGATGATATCAAACTGGAAAACGGCAAACGAGGCGCTCGCGTTAATAGTCAGATATATCAAGAGGTTTTGCAATACCTCAAATTCCAAAATGTGGATATCAGTAACATAACATAAATTCGGCAAATTCATGTTATACCAATTCAAAAAATCTTGGTGTCAGATAGGACATTCAAAATGAAATTATAGCCACTCAGAGAAGCAAACACTTCAGGGGTTATTTGAGCAATATGTGATTTTTCTGGGTATTAAACTCCGACCGATGACTTGTTTTTTAAATAAGTAAATACAGATTTATCCCCAATATCAGGAGGAATTGCTTGCACTGCTTTACGGGAGGCAAACACCAAAAATAAAATTGCCCAAGCTCCTAACAGAAATTGTTCGGCTTCAGTAGGTAAAATACCTAATAAATGCCCTAATAATAGCAGGGGGACTATGACAGTTAACACTTTAGTTTCAGCGCGATTAAAGCAAAAAGCTTCTTTAAAATAAATCCCTGTCAAAGCAACGAAGGTAAACCCCACACCAAATAAAGTTAATGGTTGATTGTAGACAGTGACAGCAAAAGGTTCACTGTCATAATGCCCTATTACAAATGAGGAAATGCTACCAATCAACCAAAAAGCTTGCAATAGTCTGTGCAACGATGCCATGTAAATATGTATTGTTAATAAACTCACACCAAGAGCCAGGCTGAAACAAGTATATAAAGGGGTAACAGCTTGGATAACAATGGGATTGTTGTTGAATAATACTAAAGCACTGCCGATCGCAAAACTCAATGCCGCTACCATTAACCCAGCACGATAGATAATTACACCTGTGCGATCGCTCTGAGTAATTGTAAACTCCGCAAACTGACCTTGATAAACTTCTGGTGTAGATACTGTTGATGTAGTCATATAAATATCACAGTAGAATTGCAATTTTTCAGTAAACAGCTCAGGTAATTAGCTGATAGGCCAATTGTACTATTTTCGACTATGGATAACTATGCCAAAGCATTCTGATTTTTATGCAAAAATAATACTTCTAATCGATCATAAAAATTGATGTGCATCTGTAAATGTGCATTACCACCATTAACGGCAATTTCTACCCAGCCATGACTCCCAACTAAAGCAATAGCATCTCCAAACGGAACATCACTGTAAGTTTCACACCCTGGAATCATCACACCTGAGATTTGTAC
Organism: Anabaena sp. UHCC 0399; assembly: GCF_034931465.1. Lineage (NCBI taxonomy): Bacteria > Bacillati > Cyanobacteriota > Cyanophyceae > Nostocales > Nostocaceae > Anabaena > Anabaena sp. UHCC 0399. Next base: position 110,932 of record NZ_JAYGGZ010000010.1, read on the forward strand.
ACACCATTTTTTAGCTTGCACGTAACTCTCTGGAATATTACTCACTAAGTTACCAAAGTGATCTATATATTGAATGCAACCCGTAACCGCAGTTTTTGTTTGATTACACTGCTTAACATTAAGTTTTACTAAGGATCGTGGATCAATTTCTTGTCCTAGCTGTTGTATTGAGACACCACTGGCAAGATGAGCAGCTACAGGTGCAAAAATATCTCTACCGTGAAAAGTCTTGCTAGGCTGGGAAGTTCTCCAATATTGAGGATTAGTGAGTTCAACAGATGTAATTGCGGGATTTTGAGCTAATACACCACTAAATATCCCATTATCTGGCCCTACCAAAAAACCACCAGCAAATTTTACGGCGATCGCCTTTCTTTGACTACCCACCCCCGGATCTACAACGGCTAGATGTACTGTCCCCTGCGGGAAATAGGGATAAGCATTTATCAAACAAAATCTAGCAACAGCAATATCTTGGGCTGGAACTTGGTGCATCAAGTCCACCACCTGCAATTTAGGGTTGACTTGGGCAATTACCCCTTTCATTACAGCTACATAGACATCGCGATCGCCAAAATCGCTTAATAAGGTTACAAGTGCATGATTTACATGATGTTCCAACATCAGAATTTAAGTTAATGTATATTAAGTTGAAAGTTTCTGTAACAACGGCTACTAAATTTTATGCTATGTTAGGAATAACAAATATAGAGAAGAAAATTAAAGGGTTTAACTACTATGAGCCAAAATAGACTCAGAGCAGTGAGTGCTGCCAAAGAACTACACAAACAAAATATTCAAAGAAACATCGAGCATCGCTTAGAAGTAGCTAAAGCTCATGGTGATCAAAGGCTAATTCGGCAACTAGAAGCAGAAATGAGACATTTTAGCTAAGGTCTAGTTTTCTTTTCATTGTTTATAAGTGTTGTTGTGTGTAATCCCGCCTAGGCGGGTTTTTTATTATTAGGGACTGGCATCTGTCCGTTGGCTTATTTTGAGATAATTACCACTCACAATGGCAAAATGAGCAAACGGACAGTGAAAATATCCCCTAGTCTTATTTAGCCTGGGTAGAGACTGTTAACACCTGCGGTGGTGTCGCATCTGGGGGATAGAGAAAATCTACTTCTACTAATCGGCGATCGCCTGTTTTCATGTTTAATACAGCTAATGCTTCCCCTGGTTGCCCTCTCCTCTGCACTAAATGGATAAAATTAGTCTTAGGCTGGCCATTATCGTCTCTATGTCGTATCCGCACACTTCCCCTAAAAAAGACTTGACGGGCTGGAGTAGTAAAAAAGCGTAGTCCGGGTTGTGTAAGTCGGTCTTCTTTAAGTGGGGTTTGTATTGATACAGTAACAGTCTGAGAACTAGGAGTATTGTTATACAAGGGTAACTTCAAACTATATTGAAGACCGTAATTCCCATGTGCGCGATAAGCGGTGTCAGGGTAACGTACCAAAAGCGGCGCACTTTGAATTTGCTCTGTTCCTAAAGTCCCACCATGCAGGGTACTAAGACCATAAGAAAATGCTTGTCCTGGTTGGGGAATAGTTAAATACTTGGCTTTGAGACTATCAACAATAAAGGCTCGCCATTGCGCCCCACGCGCTACCCCAGCCACCCGGCCATAAATACGTGGCTTACCAGTTTCTTCTAAGGGTGTGGGTACTTTATCCCTGGGACTAGATACATCACTATTATTTAATAAGTTTTGCCACTCTTCCACGGTCGGCGCACGTTCACTACCATCAGCATTAGTCTGAGCAAACATAGCCAAACTAGCTGCATAGACTGTACCATTACTCCGCAGTCGTGCCAAAGTTGAGCGACCATTCAGGGGTGGTGTGAGTCCTTTCACGGGAATCGGCTGATTGAGTAGCATTCGACTTTCCCCTGGTGAAATCACAATTTGGTCAGGGAAAATATCTTGTCGCCGTCCTCTGAGGACATCTAGCATAACGCGATCGCCTGGCCCAGCGAACACATTACCCAATAAATTTGGACTAAACGCCGGTAACTGAATAAACGGTGCATCCGGTTGACTTAAATAACTTGCTCCTTGCAACACATTGACTGTTACTGCTTCAGCCGTGGGGTTATGTAAAATTATCCCTAAATATAATGAGCGTAAATCCTCCGGCGGATCAGCTTTGGCGACGTGGTGAGCAAACACATCAAATCTACCGCGAAAGGGAAAATTCAAATGGGCTGATGGTACTTTTTTTCCCTCTGCGGGAAAGGTAGAAAGTAAAATCCCCTCTTTTAAAACCAATTCGGGGCTATTGCTATTAAATGTTGGTACTGCATCCAATTGTCCTGGTAACGGGCGCACTTGTTGCGGTTGTACCACTTCTTCCGATGGTGGTGCAGCAGGAGTAGATTGAGCGACGAGTAAGCTTAGTAATAAATCCAACATAGCTTGAAAATATTCACCTCCACATATCAAATTATTGGAATTGCGATCGCCTCTGAAGGGCGCGCAACCGTACCAGCAATTCTGCCATCACAAACGGTTTGACTATACTGAGTGAAGTTGTGCGGCGGCAAGCCACCTTTGCATCCACACTCAGGACTTTCGGCAGTCCGCTCCGACCGGGTTGTTATGCGGCAGCTTTACTCACCACGCTACTGCTTGTAGACTCTCCACTTCTTGAAAATGAGCATCGCGTGTTACTAGAATCAGAGCGTGTTGCAGTGCAAGAGATGCAATCCAGACATCGTTCTCAGGTAACGGACGACCCTTGAGCCTTAACTTGTTTTTGACCTCACCGTATTGCCGTGCGGTTTCAGCGTCACATCCCAATATCGTGCTGCTAGCAACTAGCTCATCAACTCTGGCCAAATTTGCTTCAACTCGTCCTGACTTTCTGGCTCCATAACACAACTCACCAATCACAAAACTTGGAATGAAAACTTCGTTGGCTTGAGCAAGATTGCTTTTGACCATCGCTTCATCTGCAAAAAGAGCAATAATGATGTTGGTATCAAGCAAATACTTACCACTCATCGACATCTACCCGTTCACAATCCTGCTCGATCGCCTCACGCATTACCTGGAGATCGTCCGGAGGGATTGAACCTGCAAAACGTAGCAATTGCTGCCCTGGAGTTCCTCGAACTTCAGCTTTTACTAACGCTTGAGTAAATTCAAGCACTCGTTGTTGCAAGTGCTGCGGCATTATTTCTAGCCGTTTGATCACTTCATTGATAATGGAAACACTCATTCTCTCCTCCTTTTCTTAAGGTCGTAGATAATCGCTGCGATTGCTGCGCCAACTCCATCTACTTTATCAGGGCTTACGCAAAAACTCTCTCAAACCCTTATTCCTCTGTGTCACAAAATGGAATTGAGCGCATCATAGCTAATGACCAAGCGTTGGATCAACTGATTTATTAAGAACTCCTAGAATTGCGCTTTCTGCGGCTTTACGAGTATACGAGCGACAGACAACATTCGCATTTTTCATATATGCTTATTGAGTTCCATTCTGGCAGCCAGTTTAATTATCAGTGCGCCCACTGTTGTATTTGCTCACGTTGGACATGGTGATGAATTTCAGGCAACAGGTGGCATTAATCGCGTGAAAGTCAATCCCCAAACCAATCAACTGTTAGGTATTGTGGTGACACCGATCGCCTCCTCTGCGAAATCTGGATCTGCTGTGATGATTCCGGTGACGGCATTAGTTGATGCCAACGGTAAACAGATAGTCTTTGTGCAGTACGAGAATTTTTATGAGCCAGTAGAAGTCACCACCGGCGCGACCAAAGGCGAACTAATCGCTGTTACCAAAGGACGGTTCTCTAGAACGAGTGAACGCCATTCTGATGACGGCACTCACATCAGCATTGGGGATGCTGCCTTTGGCGATCGCCAGTGGAGCTGGAAATGAAATTCTGCAACCCTTGGCAATTGTAGTTTTAGGCGGTTTATTTACTTCTACAGCTTTGACTTTGTTGGTTATTCCTGCTCTCTACGCCAAATTTGGCAAACAATTAATGCCTCAACAGAAACCCGTTTTGATTAACCAAACATGGTCAAACTAATAACAATAGACCTCTTGTATATATATTTTTTTTGTTTCGCGCAAAGGTGCAAAGGCGCAAAGAAGGACGCTATCATCATGACTTTTGCAAGAGGTCTAAAGATGAGGTCTAAAGATGTTGTGATTGTTACTATAACAACATCTTTACATTCTCAGGTTGAAAATCCCCACGGCTTCTAGCTGGGGGATTTTTGCTACTCTGCGGGAACACTACGCGAACACAAGAATGCCCTGTATGAGTTTGAGGCTTTTTTATGACTCAAAAATGTTTAAGTCCCGATAGTCAATATAATTTCCCTTGTCTACCCTGCTCCCGCTTTGACGCTAGCGATTTATAAAAGTGCCAAATTGTTAATAATTAATAAGAAATCTGACAAAATCTCTATAAAATTTTCTTGATTTAAAACTGGAACATGAACAAATATACAATGTGCTGCCAGTTTATTTTGTTCTAAGTAGTTCAGTACGGAATAATAAAGTCCCTCACAAACAAATTTACCGCAGTCGTCACTAATATCAGTTACCTTTGCTCCTGAGACTAATTGTTTGACATCAATTTTTGTCTGTAAAAAGCTTTCTCCACGGCTAGCACCAAGTTCTAGACTTAATTTTTGCCGACTCGCAGCCATGCCACAACAGACGATGTAATCTGGTGGAGATGTCTCTATTTTTGCCATCACCCGATAACTAGCAAGCTCGATATCTACAGGTAACAGGCGCAAAAATTTTAAATCATAGGGGAGTGAGTCAAGTTTAGAGACTTCAAATAATAAATCATCAGAAGAATTTGAGTGCTGATCATCAAGCCAAGTGTCAAAAGAAGTTAATAGTATTCTTTTCTTCATGGAAAATATTATTTAGAATAGAAAAACCCTCCATAAATAATTTACAAGGAGAAAGTCGATGCCAGTTATTGCGGTTGTAGACTATGACATGGGAAATTTGCATTCTGTTTGTAAGGGGTTAGAAAAAGCTGGAGCGACTCCTAAAATTACTCATTCCCCCAAGGAATTAGCTCAAGCAGATGCCGTTGTCTTGCCAGGAGTAGGAGCATTTGATCCCGCAATGCAACATATCCGCGAGCGAGATTTAGAACAACCGATTAAAGATACAATCGCATCTGGCAAACCCTTCTTAGGCATTTGTTTAGGACTACAAATTCTCTTTGAATCCAGTGCCGAAGGAACTCAACCAGGACTAGGAATTGTGCGGGGAAAAGTGCGGCGGTTTGTCCACGAACCTGGAATTACAATTCCCCACATGGGTTGGAATCAGCTGCAATTCACTCAACCAAAAAGTATTTTGTGGGAGCATTTACCCCCTCAACCTTGGGTATATTTTGTGCATTCTTACTATGTTGACCCTATTGAGGCGCAAATCCGGGCTGCAACCGTTACCCACGGTACGCAAACCATTACAGCTGCTATTGCCCATGAAAACCTGATGGCAGTACAATTTCACCCGGAAAAATCTTCTAACATTGGGTTGCAAATCTTGTCTAATTTCGTTTCGCAAGTACGGGAAAAAATCGCCGCATAATATTTAAATGGAAATTTTAGGGTTTGTCATTTGTCCTTTGTCATTCGTTTTGCTACAGACTAATGACTAATGACCAGTGAGCAATAACTATTGACTAATGAGTCTAAGAATTTACGGGAATCGCCAAATTAAAACCTTACCAGGACAAGAAACCCGACCCACCAGTGCGCGGGTGAGGGAAGCAGTTTTTAATATTTGGCAGGGAGAAATATCAGGTTGTCGCTGGCTGGATTTATGCACCGGTACGGGTTCAATGGGTGCAGAAGCTTTGTGTCGAGAAGCCAGGTTGGTAGTCGGAATTGAAAAATCAAGCCGCGCCTGTGCTGTAATTCAACAAAACTGGCAGACAGTGGCACAGTCAAATCAAAAATGGCAAGTATTGCGCGGCGATGTTATCCAGCAGCTAAAGCACTTATCAGGGCAGTCGTTTGACAGAATTTATTTTGACCCACCCTATGCTAGTGGATTATATCAGCAGGTATTAGAAGCGATCGCTCACTATCAATTATTAGATCCCAATGGTGAAATCGCTGTTGAGCATAATCCTCAAGGGTGGACAGACATAGTAATTCCCAATTGGGAAATTTGTCGTGAAAAGGTTTACGGTAACACCGCGTTAACTTTTTACAGCATTTTCAACGCCCAATAGCTTAGTTCTGTTGGGTTGGAATATCTCTAACTATGCGGAAAGGAAAGACCTTCGTAGAGGCTACCTGAGCATAATCTGGAGTAAGAAAAATCGCGTATTTCTCAGCTTCTGGTGTGAGTTGTGCTGCCATTGCTAAAGCGATCGCCTGCACGAATTTTCGCACATCAGCAGCTTGTTCACCGACAATTTCACCACCACTCAAGGGTGTATTGGGTTTATCTGCTTGATCTAAAGTAGTGCTGGGGTCTTTGACACTTAAATGCGTACCACCAATCACACCCGCGAACCATTTGGGAGAGGGAATTTTACTAAATCCCATGATTTGTTCAGTTAAAGCCGGGGTGGTTTTATCTGCGGAACTAGCCAAAATTAAGGTAGGTACTTCTACTTTAGTTAAACCAGTGTCACCAAAAATCAATGAAGTTGTCGGACTAAGAGCGATCGCTTGTTTAATTCTATTGTCCCGCAGTTGATAGGTATTTTCGGGCAATTCTTGGGCAATACATTGGATAGTTTCCCCAATACTGAAAGTAGCTAACTTGCTCTGACAGCGTTGCTTGAGTCCGGCTAGTTGTAATTCGCCTCCAGCCAGTGCTAAAGCCGTCCCACCACCAAAAGAATAACCCACCACCATCGCATTATTAGTTGCTAGTTTCCCTTCTAGAGAATTACCTGCTGTTTGATTAACCTTTGCTAACTCATCTAAAACAAAACTAATATCTTTAGGACGTTCTAAAAATTCTTGGGGTTGAACAATTCTGGTTTTACCTTGAATAGCTAAATCAACATTGGTTTGATTACTACCAGGATGTTCTAAAGCTGCAACTATATAACCGTGGGAAGCCAGATGTTCTGCTAAATAGCGTAAATCAGTGCGAATTGATCCCAAACCATGAGTAAATACAATTAGAGGTTTGTTGGCATTGGCAGCAGTTGACCAGTAAACATCAACAGGAATATTCCGAGTCCGCGTTTGATCATTAAAATTCAACTTCAGCACTTGTACAGACGCGCTACCTGGTTGGCTGGGGTCAAAGGGTAAATTAATTTGGGAAGGTTTAGGTACAAGTTGGGGAGACAGGGAAAACATGAACTGCTGGGTACGCCAAAAAGCATTATTCAAGCTTCCCATCACTGCAAACGCCTGGGGTACATTAATTTCCAAGCGTTGACTTGGATAAGCAGCAATAAAACTAAGTACAGATAGACCCTGGGAAGAATTAGAGCCTAGTACCAACCCAGCTCTTAAAGCTTCTGTACCCGCTTGATCTTTGCGAACTACAGCCTTCGAGAGGTCGTTGAGGATAGTTGTACCTATCTGTGTATTAAGTAACCTACTCAGAGTCACCACATTTAGAGGTATTCTCATTCTCAACATCCCCAAAAGAGAGCGACGTTGCTGTTCAGATAACCGCTTAGTAAACGTATTTAAACTGCTGGGAAACTCTCCGGTTGTAGCGGCGGTTTGCAAATCAGCCAGAGGAATTGATTCTGCAAATAAACCATAACGCACCACCACAGTATCAGCCGCCTTTGCAGAGGTGTTGACCCCAAAAAACTGTGTTACAGCCAGCGCACTCAAGAAACCAGCAACCAGTTTAAGACTTTTTCCACGTCTTCCCATACCAATCCTCACCAATAGCTACTTAGGGGAATATAGCGAATATTAGTGTATATAGCTACTGGTTGGAAGACTGGGGATTGGGGATTGGGGGAGATAATAATTACTAATAACTAACTCCGAATTTTGGGAGCATTGAGATAAGCTTGGGGATTTTGGGGATCAAATTCTAAGCCGTTAAAGAATTTTTCTACACCGCGTGATGTGCTAGCGGGGATAGCTTTTTCTTGTCCGATGAGTTTGGCGGCTTCTCGCCATAAATCTTCCCGGTTGACAGCATCGATGATTGGTTGGGGATTAAAATCTTTGGGGCGATTACCCCAGCGCATATCTTCAATGAAGAACCACAAGTCATGGCTTTTATACGGATAGGAGGCATTCTCCCGCCAGAATTTAATCGCATGGGGGCTATTTTCGACTACGCGCCCATTACCATAATCGAACTTACCCAAGAGGCGATCGCGCAAAAATTCATTAGGTACTCCAATCCACTGGCGTTGCGATAAAATCTGAAAGAGTTCTGCTTTATTCTCCGGGCGATCGCACCACATTTGCGCTTCCAATACTGCCGCTAATAAAGCTTTGGCTGCTTTCGGATATTTATCTACCCATTCAGCACGCACTCCCAGAGCCTTTTCTGGGTGATTGTTCCATAACTCACCACTAGTAACTGTAGAATAACCAATTCCTTGTTTAATCAAGCGATGATGCCAAGGATCTACCACACAAAAAGCATCCATTGAGCCACCCCGCATATTCGCTACCATCTGCGGCGGTGGAACTACAATCAATGACACGTCTTTATCTGGATCAATCCCACCATAAGCTAACCACCAACGCATGAAGAAGTCACCTGTCACCCGGCGGTAGGGTATAGCACAGCGCACATTTTCCCCACCTAAACTTTTTTTAGCAAACACCGACTTGAGTGAAGAACTATCTAGCCCAAGTTTTAAATCTTGATAAGCATTGGTGACAGAAACACCCTGGCCGTTAAGATTTAACCGAGCCAAAATATACATCGGAACTTTACGCCCATAGCTAATTTCCCCAGTAGCCATCAAATGCACCATAGGAAACAGCAAATGTGCGCCATCCAACCCTTCATTACCTGAACCTAACATCAGTTTGTCGCGCATCACCGCCCAAGAAGGTTGTTTTAACACCTCAACATTAGGCATTCCATGCTTGGCAAAAAACCCCTTAGCTTTAGCCACAATCAAGGGACAAGCACTAGTCACTGGGATAAAACCTAGTTTTGCCCCTGTAACTTCGGGTGCATCACCATTCCCAGCATACAAACTCGCATTAGATGGGATAGCCGCAGAATGATGACTAAGAGTTGTAGATAAAAACGCTGCACTACCAGCCGCTATAAAATTTCTTCTAGTAAACTTTGTCATATCTAAATTACTGTAAAAGTGATTAGTCCAAGAATCCCCGCCATAAATCGACGGGGAGTGTCAGTTTTTCCATCTTTTTCAAGCCGCAGATTGCACAAGCGGCATCTTTTCAACTTTTCTATATTGTGCTTGCTGCTGATGGTGCAAAAAATTTAGCAATTCGTGGCGTAGATCATGATAGAGGGGATGATCTACAATTTCTGATGGAATACGAGAATGGCCAAAGGGGACATCTAAAATTTGACCAATAGTAGCAGCCGGGCCATTGTTCAACATCACCACGCGATCGGAAAGTAACAGTGCCTCGTCTACATCATGAGTCACCATAATGGTCGTAATATCAGCCAGATTACAAATATCCATCAACTCCGCTTGTAGCGTTTTGCGGGTGAGGGCATCCAAAGCCCCAAAGGGTTCATCTAATAGTAATAGTTTGGGTTTAATTGCTAAAGCACGGGCGAGGGCGACTCTTTGTTTCATTCCCCCAGAAAGTTGTCCTGGTTTTTTGCGGGCTGCATCTTTTAAACCTACCATTTCTAAGTGAGTAGCAATGATGCGATCGCGTTCAACTTTTGGTTTGTGAGATAGCACTTTATTAACAGCTAAAGCCACATTATCCCAAGCACTTAACCAAGGTAACAACGAATAGTTTTGAAATACCATCATCCGATCTGATCCTGGACGCTGTACTCGTGTACCGTCTACTTCCACATAACCCCGTGAAGCTTTATCCATCCCAGCAATAATATTCAACAATGTTGACTTACCACAACCAGAATGACCAATTAGAGAAATAAAATTTCCTTGCTTAATTTCTAGATTGATATCTTCGAGAATGATGTTTCTATCACCGTTGGGCGCACGATATTCTTTATTGATGTTGTGAATCTTGACGAAATTCTGCATTGGAGTATCTCCTAATAAATCGTGGTACACAAATTCATGGATGGGGACAGGTGACAGGTAACAGGTGACAGAGGAGAATAACTAATGACTATTCTTGTGGTGTAACTTTGAAAGCTATATAAGCCATAATTTTGTCTAGTACCAGACCAACTACACCCAGATAGATGATTGCCAATATAATTTCACTAATATTGGAATTGTTGTAGGCATCGACAATAAAAAAGCCTAGTCCATCATCGGCGAGTAACATTTCCGCCGCAACAACGGCTAACCAAGAAAGACCAATAGCAATTCTTAACCCAGTAAAAATGTAAGGTAGTGTTGCAGGGAGCAGGACTTTGTAAAAGTTCTCAAAAAATGAGAGACCTAAAATTTTTGAGACATTAGTATAATCTTTGGGAATCATTTGTACACCCAAAGCTGTATTGAGAATAATCGGCCAAATAGCAGTAATGGTGATTACGAAAATAGCCGATGGATTTGGTTTCAGAAATATAGCCTGGGCTAAAGGTAGCCAAGCTAGAGGTGCAACAGGGCGCAATATCTGGATGACGGGATCTATAGCTTGTTTTAAAAATTTATTGAGGCTAATCAAAAAACCAATGGGAATGCCAATAACTACAGCTATCAAATAACCAAAAGTGACTCGTTTGAGGCTAGCAAGAATCAACCAAAAGAAGCCTTTATTTAATCCACCTTTATTAAAAAATGGGTCAATAATCAATTCCCAAGTATTCCTGATAACTGCAACAGGAGAAGGTAAAGAGGTATTAGGAGTAAGGCTCATCAAATGCCAAAGTATTAAAATACTAGCAATACCGCATAATGGGGCAAAGATTTGCTGGAGGATTCGCCAAAAAAGTTGCTTCGTTTTTGGACTTTGAGCGAGTGGTCTTCTAGAGCGTATCACCATATAATTAAATTACCTGAGTTTTACTAGCTATTAAAATTAATAACAATCTTGGCATTTTTGATAATCAACGGCAATGATAACTAGATATCCTATCCATTTGTCATATTTGCGATTAGCAAAGTTAATAAGTGATATTGATGATATTTGAATGTGTGTTTATGGGCGGAATTTGTGCTGTTATAGATTTATCAGATATTAGTTGGTGATTTATGCAGTTAGTTTACATATACTTTGCGTCTAACATTTATAAACCCTTTGATATGAGTTAAGTGGAACAACTTGAAAACACCAAACTATGTTAAGTAATGTAAAAAACCTAAG
>NZ_JAYGGZ010000010.1:122447-159097 GCF_034931465.1 Anabaena sp. UHCC 0399
AGACCTTTAATTATTTACCCTGTTCTACTTAGTTTTGTTAGGGACTTATACAATAGCTTGGTCTATGTTTCCTAACGCCAACCGAAGAATAATCTTCGTATTAACTGAAATACTTAGTACATCACAATATAAAGCCCAACCCCTATCTGTAATAGTGTGGACTGGGGGTATAATTTTTTTCGCGGTTTCCCTCTAGGAACGTAGAGCTATGCTACGTCTTTGATGGATAGTGATACCCTGCGCAACTGCGGGACGTTCAGCGATGCGATCGCGCCATACTGACAGACTAGACATATCCAAAAATGAAATATGCGTTATCCATAAACCTTTGGAGACATAGCATTGCTACGTCTCTACTTTTTCACCAGATGTCTATGAGAAAATTTATTTGATTTCTAGGCTTGCACTCTGTTGGTCATTTTTGCGGCCTAGTTGACCATCTTCCATATGAATAATGCGATTGGCAATATCTAAAATCCGATTATCGTGAGTCACCAACAAAATAGTGCATCCTTGTTCTTTTGCTAAATGCTGCATCAGGTCTACAACATCTCGACCAGTTTTTTTATCTAATGCAGCTGTTGGCTCATCTGCTAAAACTAACTTGGGGTGACTGACTAAAGCACGAGCGATCGCTACCCGTTGTTTTTGTCCTCCAGAAAGGTTATCGGGATAGTAATCAACACGCTCACCTAGACCTACCGCTTGCAGCATGGCTTCAGATTTGGTACGTGCTTCCATTGAGCTAATATTTTCATGTAGCTCAATGGACATTTGCACATTCTGTCTAGCAGTCATAAATGGCAATAAATTATGAGCTTGGAAGATATAACCAATATGGCGACGAGTTTGCACCATTTTCTCTTCATTCGCGCCATTCATTTCTTGACCTAAAATTTTTAAACTTCCCTCTTGGACTGAACGCAAAGCACCAATTAATGATAGTAAAGTGGTTTTGCCTGAGCCAGAGGGGCCAGTCATAATGACAATTTCGCCCGAATCTATTGCTAGATTAATGTCAAATAATACCTGCTTTTTTAAGGAACTATTGCCATAATAATGGTTGAGATTACTAATATCTATTACAGGTTGCATAAATATATAGTCCTTAAAAAATATCAGCTGGATCAGCAGATTTTAGCTTTCCTACCGCCGTAGCACCAGAAATAAAACACATAATGACGGTTGCTAACATCACAAATATCGCTCGTGAAAAACTCATTTCAATCGGCAGCAAGGTCGCTTTTTTAGCAAATTCATACTGGATTATAGAGAGGATAAAACCTGGTATATAACCTAAAAATGCAATAAATAAAGCTTGTTGAAGCACCATAGACAACAGATAATTATGCCTATATCCCATTGCTTTCAGGGTGGCATATTGTGCTAGATGTTCAGAAACATTGCTATAAAGAATTTGATAAACAACTACTATACCTACAATAATTCCCAGTCCTACACCTAAATTAAATATAAAACCAATTGCTGTACTACTTTGCCAATAGTTTTTTTCAAAAGCAATTAACTCGGCTTTCGAGAAAACTTTCACATCTTTTGGTAGAAAATCTTTCAATTTCTTGACAAAGGCATCAGCATTATTGCCAGGTTTTAATTTAATCAGACCAATATTAATGAAGCCTTGTTGCCTATTACTAAAAATCCTCAGAAAATTCAGATGGCTAGTAACTAAGTTACCATCAGAACCAAAAGATGCTCCTAGCTCAAATAATCCACCTACCTGAATTTTACGATTGGGGCCGCGATCGCTAACTTCTGCTGTAATATCGCGCTGCTGTTCAAATTCTGCAACAATAGGGCCAAACTCAGCGCGAGAACTACGGTCAAATAAAACCATATCAGGTAGTTTGAGAATGTTTAAATTTTCTGCAACTCCCGGAAAATCAAATATTTGCTCTTGCAGTTCAAAACCAATTACAAAAATATTCCGCCAAGAATCTCTAGTTGCAGTATTTTTCCACTGCACAAATCCTAAATAAATAGGATTAACAAACTCAACCTCATCAAATGCTAAAGCTTGAGTTAATCGCCTTTGGGGGAAGCTTTCCATCGCCACTAAAGATGTAGATCGGGGACTGATTAAAAAGCAATCACCTTGTAACCCTTGATGTAAACGCACAGCACTATCAAATAAAGCATCTCGAATACCCAGTTGCATAAATACAATAATAACTGCAAATATAACTCCTGAAAGTGCCACAATTAATCGAGTTTTTTGGTATCTAAGTTGTAACCAGGCTGTAGGTAGTTTGCTAAACATATTTTCTTGCTAATTGCTAGTGCTTTCTGGAGAATTGGATGTGTTTATTACCACTTTTACCTGCAAATTAGTTAATCCGGCAACTCGCTGACTAGCTTCTGCATCAAGACGAATTTTTACTTCAACTACTCTGGCATCTGCATCGGCAACTGGGTCAGTACCGAGTGCATCTTTTTTGCCAATTTGCAACCCGATTTCATCAACTGTTCCTTGTAGCTCACCGATGACTCTATCACCCTTAATTGTGGCTATTTGACCTATATTGACTTTAGCGATGTCGGTTTCATAGACTTCTGCTGTGATATACATTTGGTCAGTGTTTCCTAAGTCAACAATTCCCTGATTGCCAATTAATTCACCAGGCCAGCTATGAATTTGGAGAATTTGACCATCTCTAGGCGATCTCACATAAGCTAACTCTAAATCTGCCCTAGCTCGTTGCACAGTAGCTTGTGTAGCTGCGACTTCCATTTGTGCTAGTTGCACATCCACAGGACGAACTTCTGCAATAGAATCCAGAGTTGCTTCTGCTTCTTTAATCTGCTTTTGATTCGTGGCTACTGTGCGACGGAGGTTAGCTGTTGCTTCTTCAATATCTTCTTGATAGGAACTCACAATGCGGCTGAGATTGGCTTGTGCTTCCTTCAGGCGTTCTTGAGTAGTATCCTGCTGGAGACAAAAACTATCACGCTGTTGAGCTGCTACCGCCCCATCTTGATATAAATTCTGATAGCGTTCACAATCTGTTTGGGAATTTCGCAACTCAGCTTTAATGCGCTCAATCGTTGCTTCTTGGGCAATTTTTTCCCCTTGTAACTTAGCTTTTAAGCTGGCAATAGTTGCCCTTTGGGTAGCGATTTGTCCTTTTAACTCGGCCTGTGTGCCTTCAAATCTGGCATCTTGAGCCGTTATCTCACCCCTTTTCGCACCAGCTTTGACTTGCTGTAGACGAGCCTGGGCAACTTTCACCTGCACTTGTGCTTGTCTAAGAGATGCTTGCAGGCGATCGCGACTATCTAAAATCGCAATGACTTGGCCAGACTTAATTTTATCCCCTCGTTTCACCAACAGTTCCGTAACTCTTGCCCCTTCTTGGAAAGCAGGAGCAGATATTGTAATTACTTTATCTTGAGGTTCTAAATACCCCGTAGCAGCAATAGCACCAATATCATTAATCTTTGTATTGACAGTAGTTGATGTTGATCTAGAACTGGCTGACTGCAAACTGAGGACAGAGTAAGTGGTAATAGCACCAGTTGCTACAGCAGAAATGATTATGAGAGCAGTAGTTCCCCGATTCAGAGATTTAAACATGAGTTGGGATTTCATTTTTACTACCTGAGTTTAAAAAATATCATTTGGCGGTAGCATTTATACTAATTCGTCATGTTTTTGAGAGAATTAGTTTGAGGGTTTGCCTGATTTGAAACTTCGTTAATTTATCAGAGGCACTTGAGGAATTTATGCAATTAGCACAGTAATTCATCCCTAAACCCTTACCGTTATTGCCAGTGCATCAGTCCTAGAATCTGGAAATTATTTGAGATAAATCAATAAGTTCAAGCCGGGAATAGTGCGGGAGAGTGTCCATAAAACTAGGGTGATATAGAGTACCCCTAAACTCCACTGATACCAAGCTAGGGTAGAAATTATTCCCGGTAGGTGTTCATCTCTAAGGCGAATGTCATTAAACCCTAACTTGACTAGATTGTTGAGGCTAAAGTCATAGTAGTTCAGCCAATTCCAACGGCGATCGCATAATAGGGGCATATATCGTTCCCGAAATACTTGATTTCTGGGAATCACGGGTAAACGACCAATTAATAATCGCAACTGTCGAAATGTTCCGTCTTCGCTTAAGTACGAAACATTCATTAAGTCGTGATAGCGTCCCTGTTGGTAGAGGCGGATCAGTAAAATTAAGGGTATGGGGACGATAATTATCCCCAGACATCCCAGAGTGAGCCAAGGTTGGGCAGCATTGCGGAAAATGGCTAATAAGCTCAAGAATGTTAACCCACTAAAACTAATGAAGATAGCAACAGTTTCGTAGTAGGTGGGAATGATGGGGAAGGGATGCAGACGACGATAGCGATCTACTAGCCAAAATAGTACACCAAAATAAGCGATCGCCACTCCCCCCACACCAAAGACTAGCCAGAAGTTTGTCCCATAGCCGCTTAAGAGTAACAATACACTCAATGCTAACCAAGCCCAAGCTTCTAGCAACCAACTACCAATAGCCAGGGGTTCGGAAACTATCAGGCGATCGCTGAGTTGGTTGTAGGTGGCTAAATCGATATCTACTAAGGTTAATATTTCGTTGGTGTTGCGAAATTGTTTAATGATTCGGCGTTGGGCGATCGCTTCTGCTTGAATGTGAGAAAAACCCAGTCTGATCAAACTTACCACAGGTGCATTATTAATATTAATCCCTAATAACTCATGGCTTAATTCTTGCAGTCTTAATTGTTGTTTGGTGTACTCTATTTGGTTAGCATCAGTTACTTGCTGTTGTTGACGGAAATTCTGTCCCAAATTTCGCAAAATATTTTGATTTCCTTGTAAAGTGGGGACACTAAACATTTTCCCAATCTGCCCAGGATTACCTAATATTTTTGCTTGATTAGAATTAAACGTAATCCCAGGGACATTTAAAAATGCTTCCTTGGCAAATAGGGCATCACTAAAATCAGCTTGGTTGAGAATACTAGCATTCTGCAAATCTACAGGTTGATTAAACAGCACCTCTCTAAATATGACAGCTTGCTCAAAAGTTGCCTCTTTTAAAAATAGGAACTGATTAAAACTTGATTTAGTAAACTGGGCTTGATTTGTAAATTTCGCATCAGAAAAATCAGCATTCTCTTGCCATTGAATATTATTAAATCTAGCTAACTGTTTAAAAATAGCTTGATTGAAATTGGCATTTTTATCAAAAAAGCTACCTTGAAAATCAGCATTTTCGAGAAACTGGGTTTGTTTAAAATTAGCTTTATCAAAAAAAATACTACTGCGAAAATCACTCGTTTTGTGGAAACTGGAATTATAAAAACTTACAAGGCGACTAAATCTAGTTTCACTCCAGTTAGCAATTTGCAGAAAAACAGCATTTTGAACATCTACAGATTGGAGAAAAAATGTATTAGGAAATCTCACTTCTCCATTAAAACGAGTTTGAGTAAATGTCAAAGCACCACGAAAAACTGTCACTTCGCTAGACGCTGTTGATTGAGTATCTAAAAGTGAACGACAATCTTTAGAGTTGATCAAAGTCACCGTTAAAGATTGCAAGCAAACTAAACGTAACTGTTCTAATTGTGCTTGCTCAGTGGCAGTAAAAATGGGAGCAATGGCTTGGGCGTATAAAGGCGTTCTTAAACCCAAATCACTGCCAATAAAATCACCTTGAACTAGAGAATAGCTCAAGTCTAAGCCTAAAGGTTTTGCTCCTATTTTTTGCAGTTCTTTTCGCAGCAATTGATAAAAAGCGTCACGAAAACTAGCATTTTCAGGACGCAAATCAATTACCATCTGTCGCAAGTCTACAGTTAAATTACCTTCTCGGAGAGTAGGATTATGTAGTCGTTCTTGCAACAATTCTAAAGTTAATGGTGTGCGTTCTAGTTGTGTTGATGCTGCCCACGCGGGTAGGGGAATTAATAATACTAACAACGCACACAAAATAATTAGTAAAGTAGCTTGTCTCCACCATAGGGAATGGGACATTGAGTATGAGTCATTAATCATTAGTCATTGGTTCTTTCCCATTTGCCACTCCCTTCTTCAATCATTGCTGATCAGCAGAACAATTTTACCCACAATTCCACCCTCTTCCAGTAAATGATGAGCTTGAGCAGCTGCTTCTAAAGGAAACTGGTGGCTGACATGAATTTTTAATTTACCTTGATCAATCCAGTCGGCGCACTCTGCCAAGATTTCCGCATGATGCTGTTGTGCTTCTACTAAGCCAAGTAACATTGGTGTCAGCATTAACTCAAAACTAACGCGGAGGTTGCGATTTCTGGCACTTCTCCATACAGTATCAGCCTTTGGTTCGAGAATAGTGACGATATCGCCATAGACTCGCACAGCCGGGAAAGTTTGATGAAAAGTTTCACCCCCGACGGTATTAAAAGCTAAGTCTACACCTTCGCCGTTAGTCCAATCTAAGACAGCTTGGGCAAAATCTGTTTGTTTATAGAAAATCACATGATCAGCACCAAGTTGTTTGACGAAACGCGCCTTTTCTTCAGAACTAACAGTAGTGGAGACAATCGCGCCTTTGAGTTTTGCCAGTTGAATCGCCACATGGCCCACCCCACCAGCACCCGCATGAATTAAAACTTTTTCCCCAGGTTCTAATCTTCCCCGTTCATATAAAGCTTCCCAAGCGGTGATTAAGACTAGAGGTGCGGCGGCTGCTTCGGCAAAGGTTAAGGATTCTGGTTTATGGGCTGCAAAGCGTTCATCTATAATAGTGTACTCAGCATAATTACCTTGATGTCCGCCTAAGCCACCGTTACAGAAATAGACTGCATCACCTGGACGAAACCGTTTTACGCCGTCGCCGACTGCTTCCACTACACCTGCACCATCACACCCTAAAATTGCTGGCATTTGATCGGGGTAAAAAGTGCCTCGTTGTCGTAGTTTAGTGTCAATGGGGTTAATTCCAGCTGCTACCAAGCGGACTAATAAGTCTGTACTACCTAATACAGTAGGTTTTGGCACTTCCTGTAATTGCAAAACCTCTGGACTACCTGGTGCTGTGATTAAAACTGCTTTCACGATTTTTCCTCCCAGTTGAAGCTAGATGCACACTCATTATTTGTCAATTTAGCGTAACTAGGAAGGTAAAAGGCGATCGCCGTCAGGAAAAGGCGGGGGGTAGCGGATCGCACTTGTATTATTGACAATATTGGTCAAATCAAGCTTACCTAGCCAATTCTCAGAAGTTTCTCAGCTAGAACTCATCTTGCCATGAGTAAATGAAGCCGTAACTTGGCAACCAAATTTTCCTTTTATTGAAGAGAATTTTGGCAATTTTTGGATTAACTCTGCACTAACAGAAGATTATTACAAGGAAACCATGAATAATCAGCATCTTGCTGCTTTTTTGAACCATCAAAGCATTGTCACTATGGCCTTTGGTGTATTCTCAGCTTTAACTATGACATCAGCAGCAACAGCCGGCACATTAAAAGTCACTGTTGAGAATTTAGCACCACAACAGGGCGTTGTCGTCACGCCATTATGGGTAGGCTTTCATGACGGTAACTTCGATATTTTTAATTCTGGTGAGGTTGCTTCTAGCAGTCTCGAACGGTTAGCCGAGGATGGGAGTACAGCACCAATAGCCAATCAATTTTTAGCTAGTGGTACTGGACTAATTGAGGGGACAATCTTCGGGCCAGGTATCAGTCCTACATCACCGCCTGTTATTCCTCCAGGTGAGATCGCTTCGAGAATATTTGAGGTTGATAGTAGTCTGGCTAGCAGTCACTACTTTAGTTATGCTGCCATGATTGTTCCTAGCAATGATGCCTTTATTGCCAATGGTAATCCACTAACTTTCAAAATTTTTGACGATGCAGGCAAATTTATCGGTGCTGATTTTATAGTTTCTGGTAACAATATTTGGGATGCAGGGACGGAAGTCAACGATGAAATTCCTGGTAATACTGCACTTCTCGGACAAACAACACCTAACACTGGGGTGACAGAAAATGGCGTAGTTCGTCTACATCCTGGCTTTATTCCTGGTGGAAATATCTTATCCGCCTTTCCTAACGCAGACTTTACAACTTCAGGCTACCAAGTAGCGCGGATTAAAATTGAACAAGTGCCAGAACCAGGTAATACGACTGGGTTGTTAATTACTGGCGGTTTGTTATGGATGGGGTATCGTTTTCGTAAGCAATTCAGTTTAGGAATTGAGGAAACAGATAGAGTTAAACGAATGCTCTGATTTTTATCTCATTTTTTTGCTTAAATGAACCGTATTGAGCTATACAGAACCCCACTTTCTTTGAAAAAGTGGGGTTCTAGATTTGTGATAAAAAAACCGCAAAACTATAATGTCATATAGTTTTACGGTTTTTAGTGTGGTGTGAGGAGCTTAACTAAATATCATGATAGAGTAACTGACTAGTGATGACACGCTCGTAACAGTTTTGGTAACAAGATTTTTTTGTAAAGATAATAATAATTTCTTGTAAGCCTCCACTTAGCGCAGCTACGTACTAGCAACATATAAAAGAAACACTACTTCTTCTGTCTTCGCTGTCACCTGTCACCTGTCACCTGTCCCCTATTGCCTAGATGAACCATTTAACTGCTATGCTACCCCCATTTATTGTGTTAGACCAGCTATTACAAAGCTGGTTGTTAGAAGATATTGGTAGAGGCGATCGCACTACAAATAGTCTATTAGCCGCAGATGTCACTCCAGGTAAGGCTAAATGGATAGCAAAAGCACCAGGAATAATTGCTGGTTTACCTGTAGCAGCTAGGGTATTTCAGCTATTGAATGAGAAAGTTAGTTTTGTAGTGGCTGCTGATGAAGGTGCATTCTGTGAACCAGGACAACTAGTAGCGGAAATTCACGGTTCATTGGATGCGTTGCTGATGGGGGAACGGGTAGCGTTGAACTTAGGGATGCGTTTGAGTGGAATTGCTACCTTAACGAATCAATATGTAGAACAAATTGCAGATTTACCTGCACAGTTGGTAGATACCCGCAAAACCACACCCGGATTAAGATTGTTAGAAAAGTACGCAACTGCTGTGGGTGGTGCAATTAATCACCGCATGGGGTTAGACGATGCAGTGATGATTAAAGATAACCATATTGCGGCGGCTGGGGGAATTACAGAAGCCATCACCCGGATTCGTGCCAAAATTCCCTATCCTTTAACAATAGAAGTAGAAACGGAAAATTTAGCACAGGTGAAAGACGCTTTGGAGCATCAAGCCGATATTATTATGTTAGATAATATGCCCTTAGATATGATGCGGGAAGCAGTGGTGTTAATTCGTCAGCAGGATAGACGGGTAAAAATAGAAGCCTCTGGGAATGTGACTTTAGAAACTATTCGCGCTGTTGCTGAGACAGGTGTTGACTATATTTCCAGTAGTGCGCCGATTACCCAATCGAAGTGGTTAGATTTGAGTATGAAAATGTGATCAATTCATTCTCCAGCAGTAAGATTATCTAATACTTGCTGAAATTCTGTAATTGATGGAATTGCGATCGCGCTTTTCAGCAGTGTCTTCAGCAACGATGGATCATTAATTTCATTAATGGCTTCCACAATAGAGTTTGGCACTTCTCCAAATCTCGTTTCTAAAATAGCAATCAAATTCTCTCTACCCATTTGAACAATCCCTTCTTCTTTTGCTAGTCGTTCAATACTGGTTACGTATCGCATTCTCTGTACCTCCTCGTAACTTCTGACTTCCATTTTAAAATCTAATGCCAATTCCCTTGGCAAAACCATCACCCAGTCGATAAACCGAAATAATTCCTGAATATCTTCTCGGCTATATCCCCTGGAAAATAGACTTCTAACTATGCTTAATTTCCACTGTAGCCGACTTTCTGGGTTGCGTTGGGTCGCTTTGGTTTTGAGATGCGCCATCACAATTATCCCAAAGGGGTTGGTGGTTTGTTCTAGGGTTTCCCAAGTTGTTTCAAAGTCTAACAATTTCGCTATGGGGAACTCTAAACTCACACGACATCCACCTAGTTGATAGCTGTAGCTATTAGGTCGCCAATTTGGTTGTTCATCAGCTAAAACCGCCAAGCTAATGACGCGCTTTTTGTGACGGTCAAATAAGCGGTAATTATAGATGTACATCCGTTCCGCGAATTGGCGGTCATATTTTCCTTGAACTTCCACATGAACTAATACCCAAGCTTCTTCACCATTGAGTAACCAAACTTTGGCAACTTTATCGACTAAACGCCGTCCGATTTCTGCATCAGGTTCTAGCTGTTGTAGTTCGGTGTCGAGAAATTCGTAAGGTTGTGTCCAGTCGATTTCTCCGTAAGCTTGGGGGAAAAAGAAGTCCAGAAAGTTAGGGAAATATAACTCAATGACTTCTTTCCAAGGACTATCGTAATCGGTTGTTGATTCTGTCATTGACTAAAACAAAAAGTATCTTTGCGCCATTGGTAAAACTGTGGCGGGTTCACAGGTTAGCAATTCGCCATCGGCTTTGACTTCATAGGTTTCTGGATCTACTTCGATATGAGGTAAAGCATCATTTAACTTCATATCCTGTTTAGTTAATTGACGTGTCCCAGAAACCGCTACGGCTGATTTCTTTAAACCCAACTGGCTAGGAATTCCTCTAGCTAAAGCCGCTTGGGAAACAAAGGTTAAAGATGTGGCGTGTTTCGCGCCTCCAAAACTACCAAACATCGGTCGCATATGTACAGGTTGGGGTGTGGGTATACTGGCGTTTGCATCTCCCATCTGTGACCATGCAATCATCCCGCCTTTAATAACTATCTCTGGCTTCACACCAAAGAATGCTGGTCTCCACAAACATAAATCTGCAAGTTTACCTGCTTCTACCGAACCGACATATTCAGCAATACCATGTGTAATGGCTGGATTAATCGTATATTTGGCAACATATCTTTTAGCCCGCAGATTATCTGCTTCTCCATCACCTGCAAGCCTTCCCCGTTGCACCTTCATTTTGTGGGCTGTTTGCCAAGTGCGAATTATTACTTCACCTACTCTTCCCATTGCTTGAGAATCGGATGCAATCATGCTAAACGCGCCTAAATCATGGAGAATATCTTCGGCGGCGATGGTTTCCCGGCGGATGCGGGACTCGGCAAAGGCGACATCTTCGGCGATGCTGGGGTCGAGGTGATGACATACCATCAACATATCTAGGTGTTCATCTAAGGTGTTGAGGGTATAGGGACGGGTGGGGTTGGTGGAAGATGGGAGGACGTTGGGTTCACCGCAGACTTTGATAATATCTGGTGCGTGTCCACCGCCTGCGCCTTCAGTGTGATAAGTGTGAATGACGCGATGTTTAAAGGCGGCGATGGTATCTTCGACAAATCCGGCTTCGTTGAGGGTGTCGGTGTGAATTGCCACTTGCACATCATATTCATCGGCGACACTGAGACAGGTATCAATGGTAGCGGGGGTTGTTCCCCAGTCTTCATGTAGCTTTAACCCCATTGCACCAGCTAAAACTTGTTCGATTAAGCCTTGGGGTTGGCTGGTGTTTCCCTTACCTAAAAAGCCTAAGTTTATGGGGAAAGCATCAGCCGCTTGTAGCATTCGGTAAATGTTCCAGGGGCCGGGGGTGCAGGTGGTGGCGTTAGTTCCTGTAGCGGGGCCTGTACCACCGCCAATCATGGTAGTGATACCGGAGGCGATCGCAACTTCAATCTGCTGAGGACAGATAAAATGAATATGGCTATCGATACCGCCAGCCGTGAGAATCATTCCTTCCCCGGCTAAGGCTTCTGTACCTGGGCCGATAATAATATCGATATTGTCTTGAATATATGGATTCCCTGCTTTCCCAATTTTAAATATTTTGCCGTCTTTAATGCCGATGTCTGCTTTGACTACTCCCCACCAATCGAGAATCAAAGCATTGGTAATGACTAAATCTACTGCACCATCTGCATTGGAAATAGGGGATTGTCCCATCCCATCGCGGATGACTTTACCGCCGCCAAATTTCACTTCGTCGCCGTAGGTAGTGAAGTCTTGTTCTACTTGTATAAATAATTCTGTATCAGCTAGGCGGATGCGATCGCCTACTGTGGGGCCGTAGGTTTCTGCGTAGGCGCGGCGAGATATTTTGTAAGGCATATTACATTTTTTGGAAGTGGGGTTAGAATTGAGTTTAAACGCAAAGAGGCGCGGAGGGAAGCGCAGAGGGTCGCGGAGTATGGATGAGAATGATTTGAGTGGGATGATTATTGGGTGTGGAATGAGAGTGCATACGGCGTTGGGTCCGGGGTTGTTGGAGTCGGCTTATGAGGAGTGTTTGTGTTATGAGTTGCAGCAGCAAGGATTTAGAGTTGGTAGGCAAATTCCATTACCCCTTGTGTATAAAGAGGTGCAATTAGATTGTGTCTATCGTTTGGATTTGATAGTTGAAAATAAGGTAGTGATTGAAGTCAAATCTGTAGAATCTCTCAAACCCATCCACGCGGTACAACTTCTCACGTACCTGAAACTTACCCAATGTAAACTCGGCCTCCTCCTCAACTTTAACGTCCTCCACCTCAAAGAAGGCATCAAACGAGTAGCCAACAAACTCTAACTTTGCGCACCTCTGCGTAAACCTCCGCGCCCCTACCCTGCGGGAACGCCTAAAGGCGAATGCGTTATAATTTCCCATTCACCTTCCCGTTAAACCCATAAACTTGACGACTCCCAATTAAAGGAACTAAACTCACCTCCTTCTCATCCCCCGGTTCAAACCGCACTGCTGTTCCGGCTGGAATATCTAACCTCATTCCCAATGCTTGTTTTCGATCAAAATTAAGCGCATTATTCACCTCATAAAAATGAAAATGTGAACCAACTTGAATCGGGCGATCGCCTGTATTCCCTACGCACAATTTCACAATTTGACGACCAGCATTAAGTTCAATTTCTCCCGCAGGTGTAATAATTTCCCCTGGTATCATCATAGTATTTGCAATGGTATTACGTGATAGTTAATTTTATCCGAAATCAAGATATCAGCAAAGCTAATTCCTCTAACTCTTCTTTGATAGACTTAGGTTGATACCCCAAAATAAAAGCTTTGGAACTGTCTAAAGATACATCTGCGGGTCTTGGTGCTGCCATTTGCACATCTTGTTGACGACAACCTTTAAGTCCAATTGCCGGAAGTTGGAAAACATCTACCAAAAGCCGCCCAAAATCATAGCGAGAAATCCTTTCTTTGCCGCCTAAATGAATAATACCATTAACTTTTTCTAAGGCTAATAATAACCCCTGTACCGCAGTTTTAGCACTGGTTGGGGTGCGAAATTCGTCGATGAATAAATTTAGTTCTTTTCTCTGTTTTAAAATTTCAATAAATGGCTGAATAAAACTTTTGGCTGTGGGGGTAGCATTACCAAACATTAATGGCATCCGACACACTGCTGTCATGGGATAGCGTTCTAACATTTGTATTTCTGCTAATACTTTTTGTTCACCATAAATATTAACAGGACACACCGCATCTGTTTCTTTATAAGGCGCATTTAACCCATCAAAAACTAAGTCAGTTGATGTGAAGACACAGGGAATAGCATAATCTGCACAAAGTCCCGCAATATTACTAGATGCTGTCACATTAATTAAGTGTGATTCTTGGGGATGGATTTGACAAAAGTTTGGTTGCGATCGCGCTGCTGTATGAATGACTGCATCCGGTTGAATTTTTCTAAATGCCTGCTTCAATTCAGCAAAATCTGTTAAGTTTAATTTAATTAAGTTAATCCCAGAAATTTCTATATTATGGTAATAATAAGTTCCATAAATTTGCCAATTGTGTTTAGCTATTTGGCAAAGATGCCATCCCAAAAAACCACTTGCTCCCGTGATTAAAAGTTTTTTCATTGGAAAGTGATGAGTGCTGAGTGCTGAGTTAAAAGTAATTCTACCTTGTCTCCTCTGCTCCCTGCTCTCTGCTCCTCTTACCTACTGCATCAATTCCTGAAATTGCTTATCACTACGCACTTTATCAAAATCTGGGTCAATTTTTGCTAACTGTTGGTACTTATCAGCATCAAGTTGTATGGCTTTTTGCAAATTTGCAGTGGCTAATTCTACATTGCTTTGTAAGGCATAGGTACAAGCTTGATTGTAATAGACTTCTGGTTTATCTGGTTTGATGGCGATCGCTCGCTCATAAGACTTTAAAGCTTCTTGATAGCGTTGCAGCTTTGTTAGGGAAATCCCGCGATTAATCCAGGCGGCGGCTTTTTTTGGTGCGAGGGCGATCGCTTTGTCATATGCTGCTACTGCACCTTGATAATTTTGCAAGGTCATCAACACGTTACCTCGGTTATACCAAGCCTCATCTTTCTCTGGCTGGAGGGCGATCGCTTTGTCGTAGGATGAGAGTGCATCTTTATACTTTTGCAACGATGCTAGGGCGTTACCCCGATTAATCCAAATATCTCCATTTTCTGCTTTGATGGCGATCGCTTGCTCATACATCGCTATAGCATCTTGATAGCGTTGTGCATCTAATAAAATATTTCCTTCAACAAATAATTGTTCTGCCTTTTGGCTATCCTTTGCTTCTGTAAATAGCCGGGAAACATTAATCTTTTTGACTACTTCCTTGGTATTAGTTGTTGATGAGTTTATCCCATCACTACACCCAAATGTGAAGAAAGTAATAAAACCACAGGCAACTAAGCTGCGCCAAAAGACCATACTGTAACCACAGAACTCATAAAACAATGTTAAAACTACCCATCTTTTCTAATCGTATTAACTATCACGAATGATTTTAGATAGTTTTGTATATGTTTTGACACTTTACGTTGCTTTGAAAAATTTGTTAAAAATGTCTAACAAGATTAACATATTCTGTTGAGGAAATCAAATTTTGCTAGCGATGGCGTAACCGCCCAGCGTAGCTGATCGCAGTAGTAATGTTAATTTTCCATGCCCCATAACCCCTATGTTGTATATATGGTGAATTTTTTATGGTCAATCCGTTGGGTAATTGAGACTACTGGGGCAAAATAGAAAACATGACGACTGAATCTAATTCCCCCAAACCACCAACCCCAAAATCTATACCTGAACATGAATCGCAACCAGATGACTTTGATGGTGCTAGAGCAGGTGAAAATCACCTCACGCCAGGAACACTAGCTGCACAACAAGCTTTAGCGGCGATTTCGTCTTTGCAATCTCCGCAAAATACAGCCGCCTTGCAACAAGCCCGTTCTAGTTTCTCAACCACCCCAAAACCTCAATTAAAAGTTAAGCCGAGAGCATTGTTAATAACTGTAGCGGCGATCGCTATGACTCTCCTCGGCTTTGTCCTCAATAACTGGATTATCGGTATGGTGGGGACGTTGGGGACGTTGCTGTTATCTTTGGTGATACTCTTTCCTTGGTTGCAATATGTAGTCAATTCGTGGTTTTCTGGTCAAGATAAAACCATATTTATTGGCTCGGTAGGGCTAATAGTAGCATTCATTGGTGGTTTAAAGTTTTCCGGATTGGGCGATCGCTTACTGCTGTGGGGACGGCGAATCAATTGGGATGCGTCGGGAACTCTGGCGGAGTGGTTTGGGGCTTTGGGTCAAATTTTGATTGCGATCATTGCTGTTTATGTGGCGTGGCGACAATATGTAATTTCCAAAGACTTGACAATTCAGCAAAACCTGTTGACGGTTCAGCAAAATATTATTACCCAACAACAAACCATTGATTCCTACTTCCAAGGGGTTTCTGACTTGGTGTTAGATGAAGAAGGATTATTAGAAGATTGGCCGCAAGAAAGAGCGATCGCCGAAGGTCGGACGGCGGCAATTTTTAGTAGTGTTGATGGTAGTGGTAAAGCTAAAATTCTGCGTTTTTTGTCCCGTTCTAAGTTACTCACACCCCTAAAACGCGATCGCCGTCTAGGTAGAGCCATTCTCAACGGCGTTGGCGGCTACGCAGAAGACCGCTTAGAGGGTGTACGCGTCATTGATTTAGGTGTGATGCTAGCCGCCGCCGACCTTGCAGGTACAGATTTACGCTGGACTGACCTCAGTGAAGCCAATCTTGTTCGCGCTAGTCTCAGTGGTTGTGATTTAGTTAAAGCCAACTTTTCTCGTACTATCTTATATGATGCCAATCTCAGTGGGGCTGACTTGAATGGGGTGCGCCTATTTTACGGTGCATTGGCACAAGCATCACCCCGTAGTCGCACTGAACCACCAGACTATGAAACAGGAGAATACACTGGTGCGGTGGTTGAAAATGCTGATTTTAGCGATGTTCAAAGAATGCCTGAGTCCGTTCGTTATTACTGCTGCGCTTGGGGTGGAGAAAAAACCAGAAATACAATTCCTGGCGGTTGTGAAGGTATTCCTAATCAGTTAGGAAGATAAGTTGGTAATATTTATTGAGTGAAGTAATGGGTATTTACTCATTACTCATTACTCATTTAATCGCCGTCAGAGAGAGTGAGGATTTCTACACCATCCTCTGTTACTACTATGGTATGTTCAAACTGGGCGGATAATTTGCGATCGCGTGTTACAGCTGTCCAACCATCATTGAGCATCTCGACTTCGTAAGTGCCTTCGTTAATCATTGGCTCAATTGTAAATACCATCCCCGGACGCAAACGCTTGCCTTTGTCCCGTATACCGTAGTGGGGAACATCTGGTGCAGTGTGGAAAATATGACTGATACCATGTCCCACAAAATCACGCACCACAGAAAAACCTTCTCCCTCCGCATACTCTTGAATAGCCGCGCCAATATCACCAATCCGCGCCCCTGGCTTGACTTCCGCAATGCCTAAGTAGAGGCACTTTTGGGTTACTTCTACGAGATGTTGTACTTTTGGCGCAGCAGTACCAACAATAAAAGTTTTCGATGTGTCACCGTGGTAGCCATCAACAATTGGTGTCACATCAATGTTAATGATGTCACCTTCTTTGAGAACCTGTTTAGCGTTGGGAATACCATGACAAATGACTTCATTGACGCTGGTACAAATTGACTTCGGAAAACCTTTATAACCTAATGGTGCGCTTTTTGCTCCGTGCGCCTGTGTCCACCGTTCGGCTTCGTCGTTAAGTTCGAGGGTGGTGACTCCTGGTTTTACGAATGGTTCTAGATGTTGCAAAAGTTTAGCCGCCAAGCGTCCCGCCTGCCGCATTTTTTCGATTTCGCGTTGGGATAAAATAACAATTGTCTCAGTTTTCATTTTGGATCTAATTTATTTATCTGTAACAAATATAGTTAAACCAGTCTCTGCGGCTCTTTTGGCTGCATCAGCAACTTTTAGAGTATACAAGCTTTGCTCTAGGGTGACGTACAAAGGTGTGCCATGAAATAAATGATCTAACACCATTGTTGTATCTTTGGCAAATAAACCCCGACGAGTTCCCACCTCTATGGGTGTAGTTTCCCCGGCTTGAATGAAAAATCCTGTTTGCCCATCAAAAATTAAACCACCACTTTCACCATGCACTTCAAACTTTCGTTCATGCTGCCACAAACTTTCACCTTTGCCATAATTCACTTGAGCTAGCAAGCCATTTTCAAAGGAAATTTGCGTCATACAGAAGCAGGTTTGGTAATAGTCTGAGTCTGCTGCTGTTTCCCAATATCGTTGATGACAGTTAACAGAGAAGACTGCACCAAACAAATCCGTTAGACGATGTAAGCGAGACAGTGCGCCAATTAACGGAAACCCGAACATTTCGTGATGATATGTCCATTTGTGGGGTGCAGGGTTTTGGGGATTGATTGTGCTGTAGCGCACGTAAAATAAATGACCAACTTTCTCTAGGTTTTGTTTTAAAGCTTGATGCAGTCCGCCTAAAAGTTCGATATGTTCGACGTGGAGTAATCTTTTTTGAGCTTGGGCTAAAGCCACCAATTCCTCAGCTACTGCCAAATCTACAGCTAGGGGATATTCTACCACTACGTGTTTATTTGCCAATAGTGCCGCACGGGCGATCGCACCATGATCACGATTAATTGTGGAGATCACCACTAAATCTATATCATCTCGTTCTACCAAATCTTGCCAAGAAGTTATCGCTTCAGTCTGGTAATCTTTGGCAAAGGTTTGAGTTTTTTCTAATGTATTCCCAGCAACTGCAACTAAATCTGAACGTTCATCTTGCAGTAGAGCCTCTGCCCGTAGTTTTGCTGCATATCCAGTACCGACTAAGCCTACTCGCACTATTGCTGTTCCCAAAGCTGCTTTTGCATTATACCTAAGTGTAGGGAATAGGTGACAGGGGACAGGGGACAGGGGAGCAGGGGACAGGGGAGCAGGGGGAGCAGAGGGGCAGAAGTTATTCACTACGCAACGCTACCGCGCTTCCTGCGGAACACTGCGTGAACGCGTAGCGTATCCGTAGGATTCACTCCGGAGGAGTACAATTTTGAATTTTGAATTTTGAATTTATATGCCCAATACCTAGAATATATAGTTTTTTCTAATGGTAGCGATATTGAATTGCTAAAAGTATAAAAAAAACTTATTGTTATCTACTAACCAAATCTCATTACTAATCGCGAGGGATTTCTTGTTACATACTTTAATTTTTCCCGTAGTATCAGAATTGAAGCAAATTTGAAACAACGGCTAACTCCATCAGGACAGCCGTAAGGATTGCTTTGGGATAAATTAAATACTGCCGTCCGCAAAAAAGAGGATTACTCAAATGGCAACCTTTAAAGTTACACTAGTCAACGGTGACGATACAACTACCATCGATGTACCCGATGATGAATACATTCTAGATGCAGCTGAAGAGCAAGGTCTTGATCTGCCCTTCTCTTGTCGTGCTGGTGCTTGTTCCACCTGTGCTGGTAAATTGGTTTCCGGTTCAGTAGACCAATCCGATCAATCTTTCTTAGATGACGATCAAATCCAAGCTGGATATGTACTTACTTGTGTTGCATATCCTACTTCTGATGTCACCATCGAAACTCATAAAGAAGAAGAACTCTACTAAGAGTTAGATCGACCAATAATTAAAGGGGTCAGAACATTATTCAGAATAGCCTGCGGTCAGGCTATAGCTATAAAATAACTCCACCCAGAAAAGGATGGAGTTGCTGGTACACAAAAAACCTTTTGTTTACAACTAACTTGACAAAGTGCTAGTTAAAAGTGATGTACCATAAAACAAATGTACTAGCCGATCGCAGCTAATTATTCTGAATCCTGACTCCTTCGTTTCTAGAACTTGATTTCTTCATTGAGCGGTTTAATTTGCGTTCCAGGATAGTAAAATTGCAAAATTTTGTTACTTGACCAACCTAGTTTGGCTAAATTTTGCGCCCCGGTCTGACTCAGTCCCACTCCATGTCCCAAGCCACCACCAATAAAGGCGTATCCCCATAATTCTGTTTTACCTTTATTCAACGGCACTATATAAAACAATGTACTTCTAGGCGCAGCAAAAGCACTACGTACTTCATCCTTATGCAGCGTAAAAGTACCAATATCTGTTTTCACGGCTAGTTCGAGAATCCGTCCGCTTGGACTGCGCTCAGTTATGGCCATGGCCTCAATGTTTTTAAGTTTGGCGTAGGGACTGTTTTTCGCCCGTAAGAATTTCTGTAAGTCTTCAATAATCTTATCTAATGGCGTTTCTTTAGACCAGCGAAACACATTCCATTGACTTTCATTAAATCCCTGTTTGAGGCTAATAAATTGCTGAAAGTTCTTTTCATCGGCGAGACTCTGCTTGGATAAGTCCCATAAATTTGTAGGTGTATCCACAACTGGGCGTAAATAAGGACGATTTTCACCATTCCAAACATCACTAAAGTAAGCTGTCACACCGCCAGTAGTAGAAGAGTAGAGAGCATCCACTAGCTGATTGTTATAAGTTAATACTTCACCTCTAGTAGCTGCGATCGCTTGATCAGTTTTGGTGCTTGTTCCTGTCAGCCCATAATAAACTTGACAGTGCGTATTAGCACATAGCTCATAGTCATCAACAGCAAATCTACGTAAGTTTCTTAAGACGTAAGTCCGAGCCAGAATTGCTTGGGATTCGAGAGATGCTGTTGGTGCAGTTGTACCAATTTCGTGGGGAACAACGCCACGCAAATAAATTTCTAGGGGGACTTGATTGACTAGAGTGTATGTACCATAGGCGTTGGGCTGAAAATTAATTTTGCCTGCGTAAACACGCGTTGTATCTAGTTTTTCGCCTTGCTTTACCCGAATCAAGTTTTTAGTTGTACTAATCTCTACGTTTTGGGGGCTGTAGCGTTTGCCGTTCACTATCCAATTGACTCGCGGTATCGTCGGGGAAACCTGAGTATTAATGAATGCCAACTGATTACCCGTAGATTGTACAGTCTTAAATAACAACCGTCGTAATAAAGGCGTGTTATAAACCTCCCGTTTTGCCCACACTTGCCAACGATCTGGCTGGGCTATTTCTACCTCAATTCCCTGCGATCGCCATTTGTTGGCACTATCTTCCGCCGTTTCGTAAGTGCTGTATGTACCTAAAACTAACACCTCTCCAATGGCTGGACTGGATAACGGTTGCATCACTGTTTCTAGCTGGACAGGATTTGGGGTAATCAGGGTATGTTGTTTGTCCCCTTCTTGAAACCTGAGTTTTAAGCGATCGTCTTTTGTGGGTTCTAGTTGCAGTTTGGCCGCAGGTTCTTGACCAAATCGTTGCACAATCCCAATTCTCAAGTTTAAATCCTTAACTTTGTCTTCAGTACCTGATGCGCCCGTCAATCCCAACAAACTAAAAGTCATCAGCACAGTCAAGGAAAAACGCCAGAATGAATATTTTCTGGCTCTCCGATTCTTAGTTTCGCTGCTAGGCAGCAGTTTTGGTACTTGCTTAGTGGCGTGGTGTTTATGTCGCATGAGCGCTCCCATAATACTCTTATCGGTTTTGCTTGCCGAAAAAGTTGCAAAACGAAGTCATAATGAGTATGATTTATCTATGGATACGAAACAGAATTTAGTGGGGTAATTCCTCATGGTTAGGATACAAGCAATTCCATTAAATCAAATTCACAGGCCATTGCCCCGTAGCAACGATGCCAACAAAGTGCAAACCTTAATGGAATCGATTGCGGCGATCGGACAGCAAGAACCCATTGATGTCCTAGAAGTAGATGGACAATATTATGGCTTTTCTGGTTGTCATCGGTATGAAGCCTGCCAACGTTTGGGTAAAGAAACCATTTTAGCTAGAGTCCGTAAAGCTCCACGTAGTGTTCTGAAGATGCACTTGGCATAGGGACTGAGTGAGGACTAGGGAAGTATGAATATCCTGAACTTAACCTTTGTCCGTTAATCTTTATTTCATACCCCATGCCCAATGCCCCAATACATCATTACTCAATTAGGAGAAAATTCATGTCATCTGAAGCAACAATTAAAAATATAAATATCGGCATTGATGATGCCAACAGAGCCAAGATTGCCGAAGGCTTATCTCGGATGTTAGCCGACACCTACACGCTTTATCTAAAAACTCATAACTTCCATTGGAATGTGAAGGGGCCAATGTTTCAAACATTGCACCTGATGTTTGAGACTCAATATACAGAGTTGGCTTTAGCAGTCGATTTAATTGCTGAGAGAATCAGGGCTTTAGGTTATCCCGCACCCGGAACTTACAGCGAATATGCCAAACTCAGCTCCATTGCTGAAACTTCTGGCGTACCTAAAGCCACTGATATGATTCTTTTATTAGTGGAAGGGCAAGAAGCTGTAGTCAGAACTGCGCGATCGATTTTTCCTGTGGTTGACGAAGTGAACGACGAACCCACCGCCGATTTATTAACTCAACGGATGCAAGTCCATGAAAAAACTGCTTGGATGTTGAGAAGTTTGCTGGAAGAATAGGAATTAGGGAATGGGGGAAGGTAAAATTGTTCTCTCTATTTTTTTCCTAATCCCCGATCCCCAATTATCATGTTCAATTGCGATCGCACTCCTCAGTTGCAAAACTTAATGCAACAGGTAGGTATTTCTAGTTTTAAAGCCTTAAGTCGTGCGGCTGGCGTTTCCGAACGGCAAATACTGCGGTTACGCCAGGGGAAACTAGAACAGATGCGATTGGATGTACTGCTGAAGTTATGCCACGTGCTACAAATACCCTTGAGCGAACTAGTTGCCAGTTTTTTAGTGTCGAGTCCCAGTCCCCAGCCCCCAGTCCCCAGTACCCAAGAAATTGCCGATTTAAAAAAAGAATACGAGCGATCGCAATTACAACTAGAACAGCAGCGAGAAATATTGCTCCAAGAGTTCCAGCAGTCGAGTTTACAACTGCTGGAATCTTTATTATTACAATGGCCGACAGCCGCCCAAAAAGCGCAAGAGAATCCCCAACTAGCCGCAGTCAAAATCTTGCCTTTAGTACAAAAACCTTTAGAAAAATTATTACAAGCCTGGGGATTAGAAGCGATCGCACCTGTAGGGGCAGAATTACCCTATAATCCCCAACTGCATCAATTATTGGCAGGAACTGCACAACCAGGAGAAATAGTCAAAATCCGCTACACTGGCTATCTCCAAGGTGACAAGTTACTTTATCGTGCCAAAGTCAGTCCGATTGAGTAAATATTGGGCATAGGGCATGAGCATTGGGAATTGGGGTAAAATCTCCTTTTTTCCCCTAAACCCCTACACATCAGTTACCGATTAGAAATTTAAGATATTGGGAATACTAAAAGATAGTAGTGTATCTAACTTCCAGTACCAGCAGTTGTTAACCTGATCAATGGGGATTTATGTATAAAAAAGTATGCAAGACAAACAAGTCCTTTACTGAACCTCTGGAACTCACTAGCGATCATCACAATGTACGCCATAAGAAGGATCTATCTCTAGTCTTTTGACTTCGGATCAATTTTGAGTTTTGATAATTTCAAGGGATTCAGAAAATTTATGAATTTTTAGCTGAGGTTTTAAAAGTTTTGTCGAGATATTATCATTTTGGCACAAGATATACAAAATTTGATGATGAAACTAAGTTATGTTCATATCTCTTACTTATACAAATGACCAAAAGGAGACTACATATGCCAAGTATGGAAATACATAATAAATCTAAATTTCTTAATTACCAATTGCTAACTAAAATATCCTTGATTCGAGTAATAGTTTGAGGTTGGTATATGATAATGTTCCTGAAAATACAATTTATGTATTATAACTTGGGCTTTAAATTAGTTTCTATTATCAGAGATTACTTATGAGTTAATTTACTACTTTTGGTTTACTAATTTATTCTCAATGAATGTAGCTAATTGCTATATAATGGTTGCAAAATTATGACATCTCTGACGTGTAATTTGGTTAAAAATACAATGAATCAAGACGTAAAAGTTATTAAACTCTCTGGAATTATCAATACAGCTAACTCCTTAGAGTTAAGAGAAAACATCACTAATCTTCTAGACAGTGGAGTAGGAATTATTTTAATCGATTGTCAAGAAGTAACTTTTATGGATAGTTCGGCTTTGGGGTCTTTGGTATTAGCTTTTAAAACCCTGAGAGCAGCAGGGACAAAGCTATTTCTTTGCTCGATTAATGAGCAAGTAAGAATATTATTTGAACTGACTGGCATGGATAAAGTTTTTGAAATTTTCAAGAGTCAAGATGAATTTAATCAAACTATCCTATCTAGAAACTAGTCAAACTTGACTTGCAGAATTGATAAATCATCTTCAAAAATTTCTTTGCAGTTCAGCGCAGTGAGGTAGTTCAAGACATGATCAAGTTGATAATCAGCAGTACGATGGACACTAGTAAGAATCTGCACGAAAGCATCTAGATTCCAGAGTGTGCCATCTGGTTTAGTGATTTCGTAAGCACCATCACTAAAAATATAAAGACTACTGAATTGTTTTACATTACAGGAAGCATCAATATATTGCGCTTCTGGAAACATCCCAACTGGCATACCAGGAGTTCTCAAAAGTTGAACTTCATTGCTAGTTGGAGATGTTCCAGATATCAAGATTGCTGGTGGATGTCCAGCACTGGCATAAGTTAACTTTCGTGTGACTCGGTTATAAACTCCATACCAAATAGTAAAATATTTGTCATTTTGATAATTCATCTGAAAGGTTTCATTTAAACCTTTGAGGACATCACTGGGTTGATAGTAATTGAGGCTTTTGAGAGCGCGAGAACGCAAAATATTCAGCACGGAAATTGAAGGGAGAGTGGCTTTGAGTCCATGTCCAGCCGTGTCTAGTAGATAAATGGCGATCGCATCATTATCTAACCAGTAATAATCAAAACAATCACCCCCAAGTTGTCGAGACGGGATAAATCGAGAATTAATGGTAAAGGGTTCAGTCATCGGTTCAGGTAGAAGCGATCGCACATATTCGGCAGCTTCCGTTAGCTGTTCTTCTAAAAGCAACTTTTGAGTTTGTAAATCTCGACTCAACTGATGTAGTCTTAATCCCGCTCTCACCCTAGCTTGCAGTTCATTTTGTTCAATCGGTTTGGTGATAAAATCATCAGCACCAGCATCCAAACCTTTGACGCGATCGGACACAGAATCTAAAGATGTTAATACAATAAAGAAGGTAGTAGATAGGTTAGGGTCAGTCTTAATCCGATTACAAACTTCTAACCCATTTAAGCCAGGCATGATCCAATCACAAATAATTAATGCTGGACGGTAAGCTAGTGCTTGAGTAATTCCTTCTTCACCATTATTAACAGCAACTACCTCATAACCCTGTTTTTGTAAAATTCGTTTGAGCAGTATTTGGATTGATTGATCATCATCAATGACAAGTATTTTAAACATCGGTGATTTTGGACAAGGTTAATTAATAGTTAGTTATTACCAATAAGAATAAAAATATTATCAAAATTAATAGTTGAGTATTATCACTAAAAATATAATGCTCAAATATCTCTAATTATCCATCTCTTAGAGAGAATTTGCCTTTTTTTTAACTAAGTCAATAGTTATTGGGCATTGAGCATTGGATTTTTCTCCCCTGTCTCCTGTCCCCTGTCACCTGTCGCCTACGGAGGAGACAGAGGATTCAACCACAAGAGTAGGGAGCGTTTTAGCTGATTTAGGTCACGATATACTTCTTGTCTAAACCACTGTCCCAAAGCATCTAAGGGAGTGAAAGATGCTCCAGTTTGCCATTTGATGTCTTGGCCTAGAGGTGTGGTGTGCGTTCCTGGTAAAATTTGCGCTGTCACCATCTCAGGAAAGCGTGCTTGTAAAATTTTGGTTAAAGCGGCTGATTGATCGAGGTTATCGTTATTAAATTTGATCAGTAAGTTACGGCGGATGTTATAACTTTCCTGGACGATTTTGTTAGTTTCCAATGGTGAGGGAGTAAATTCAATTGTGAAAGCCGAATTAAACTGTTCCACTAGGGGAATAGCATCTTTGGCAGCGTAGTTATTGAAAGATATTAAAATATTGCCTGCGCGTTCTACGGGAAATACACTACCAATGAGCAAGTGGAGTTTGCAACCCATACTATGTCCAAGTCCATAGGTGGGAAGGTATAGTTTGCGTAGCTTGCCAGAATCGTGTAATCGTTCTATCGTGCGATCAAAATTCAGCAGCACAGATTGCGCGATCGCAATATGATCTAACGTATTGACAAAAGGCGTAGCAATAATCACATATCCTTTAGCTGCTATTTGTTCTAATAGCCATCGGTAAGTCAAGTGAGGTGCAGTAGCCACAAATGCACCTCCTAAGAAATGAATGATACCAATCGGGTTTGGGGGAATCAGTACCCAATTACCTCTAATTTCTTTCCAATCCATGCAGGCGATCGCTTTATTCACACTTCTTTATGTTAAAGGGTAGTGGGGGTATTGGGCATAGGGCATAGTGATAAAATCTCACCTGTCCCCTGTCACCTATCACCTGTCACCCGTCACCTATCCTGAGATTGACTCTGTAAGCTTTTCATTTCATGTTGTACATCTAAAGCAATCTGCAATGCCTCATTAAGCAACCGTCCATGTTCAGTAGCTTGTTCTGTAACTTGCATGGCGGTTAAAGTTGCTAAATTATTGGCAAATAACTCTGTATTACCGAGAATAAAATTTTTATTTTCCCTCAAAACTCTTTCTGTCTTTAAAGCCCTAACTAAATCATCTCTTGTTAGTTTTAATGCTGCAATTACTTTTGCTCTTTCTTTGATATTCACCTCTGGATTACCAGCATCTTCTATTTGGTCATTAATGTCTATGGCTTTAATCACAGCATTATATCTATCAACATCATTTAAAAGAGTTTGCAGAGAATGGCTCATATTCTCCTTAAGAATATTGAGTCTTTTTCGCCACCAATAGTACAAACTACATTGGGTAATTCCACTACCCAAAAAACATAGTATTATTAATAACATCCAAGACGGGATTGTGATCCAGTTAGCAAATATCTTAATCAAAATATCCAGGATCAGATAGCTAAATACAAATATAGCAAAGCTCAAGAAAAGTACCGTAGCCCCTTCAGAACCTTTAAGTTTATGGACAATTGTCTTCCCTATCTCTTTTAAAGGATTAATGATGATGACTAGTTCATCCTTAACAGGTAAATTAGTCAACTTTTGCAGTTCCTTTTGACTAATCTCTAAGCCCTGTAAATCATTACGCACAGTTTTCCCCATTTTCACCATTATAGTGATTATTTAATACAATATAACAATCAAATTTATAGATGGCTAATCATGCAGGTATTTTGTCTATTTTTTTAACTTTAATTAATCTTCACATACAAAACTGTGGATGCTGTGTTATCTGATACTTTAAAATAAATAATATAGCTGCTAATTCGCAATAATAATTACCGAAAAAACATATTTAATAGTAATATTTAATTAAAATTTTTAACCTATAATTAATCTACGTAAAAAGAATAAATATATTTTTACTATGAGCTATTACCACATTAAAAAAGCCTGAATTGCTAATTAATAATTGAGTGTTTACGAATGTGATCAACTATCTAAAGGATGAAAGTGAGGCATAAAAATTTAGCCTTTAGCTAGTTGTGCATTCCAAGTTATCAGGGAAGAATTAGAGGTAACAGAGCTTTATCTCTGTTATCTAAAACACAGTTGTTATTTCATATCAGGATCAATGAATTTAGGTTGTCAAATATTTATTTACCACCAAAATCTATATTTTCGAGCGATGTCTGTTCAGATCAAAACATCATTTCAATCACATCCTAATCATCAGACATATATTTTTTAGATGTAGTTACGCATTTGAACATTGGCGAAAATCTAATAGACCGATTGAAAAAAAATAATTTTTCCTGGAGGATATGTTCGTGAATAATTTCTTTTGCTGGTCATCAGCAAGTGCCAATTTGCTAGCTTTAGGAGTAGCGGCGGCTACAATTTCTCCTGTGATGATTTCTCAGGTGGCTTTAGCTCAAAATACAGTTCCTGCTACAACTACAGCCACTAGTTTTGGTGATGTGAGTGCAGATTATTGGGCGAGTCCATTTATTCAAACCCTGGCTCAAAGAAATATTATTGCTGGTTTTCCCGATGGCACATTTAAGCCAAACCAATCAGTGAGTCGGGCAGAATTTGCCACAATGATCCAGAGGGCTTTTAACCAACAACCTGTCAGACAATTAGGTGCAGACGGATTTACAGATGTACCGGCGAACTACTGGGCAAATGCTGCCATTAGAGAAGCATACGAAACTGGATTTATGGCAGGCTATCCGGGAGATGTATTTTTACCCAATCAACAGATTCCCAAAGTGCAGGCGATCGCAGCTTTAGCTAATGGTTTAGGCTTAGAATCTAGCAATTCGGCATCAAATGTAGTGAATACTTACTATACAGATGCTTCAGCGATTCCTGATTATGCTGTGAATGCTGTGGCGGCGGCAACACAAGCCAATATGGTTGTGAGTTATCCCAATGTCGCACAACTCAATCCCCAACAGTCGTTGACTCGTGCAGAAGCAGCAGCACTGTTATATCAAGCGTTAGTCAAGCAAGGACAGGTGCAACCTATTGCTAGCAACGTTGCAGCCACTAACTATATAGTAGGTCAAGCAACTGGCAATACTCAAACTGGCAATGACATCGTTTCTATAGCTGCGGCTAGTAATTCTTTTAGTACCTTAACTTCTTTACTCAAGGCAGCAGGGTTAGCTGATACCTTACAACAACCAGGCCCTTATACAGTTTTTGCACCCACCAATGAAGCCTTTGCTGCTTTGCCTGCTGGTACTTTACAACAATTACAGCAACCTGAAAACAGAGAATTACTGGTTAAGATATTGACATATCATGTAGTTCCTGGTCAGTTAACAGCTAATCAACTCTCATCTGGGGAATTAAAAACTGTTGAAAATTCGCCCGTAAATATTCAAGTTGATAGTGCCAACAATCAGATTGCAGTCAACGAAGCTAGAGTGATTCAACCAAATATCCAAGCTAGTAACGGGGTGATATATGCCATTAACCAAGTTCTGATTCCACCTAACCTTACCAGTCAACAACCACAAGCACCTGCACCTACTAACGGTGTGACACCAGGGAGAGCTACCCGTGGCGGCTCTAGTTATGTAGGAGTAGCTGGTAATATTGGCTTGGGTGGTGATACCGCTCTGAGTGAAAGTAACTTTGCCGTAATCAGCAAGATTGGTCTTACCCGGACTTTATCAGTGCGTCCATCAGCAGTATTTGGGAACGATACAGTATTTCTCGTACCTGTAACTTATGATTTTACCCCCCGTGAAGTAGAACCTGGCGTTGTGCAACAGTTTTCTGTATCGCCTTATGTTGGTGCTGGTGTAGCGATTGAAGCTAGTGGCGATGCTGATATTGGTTTGCTGCTAACTGGTGGTGTTGACGTTCCTTTGGGGAATCGCTTTACACTAACGGGTGCTGTTAATGCAGCTTTTGTTGATGAAACTGATGTTGGCTTGTTATTAGGAGTGGGTTACAATTTCTAATTCGTAATTGCCTGTATTGATTTTTGAATTAGGGAGTAGGGAAGAATTATTTTTGAGTAGGAGCGGGTTTAAAAATAGCATCAATTATTAATTAACGCCGTGTGCAACTCTCTTTAAAACCTAACCCCCAACCCCTTCCCTACCTTCTCTACGTTCCCTGCGGGACGCTAACGCGTTCACGCAGTGTTCCGAAGGAAACGCGGAGCGTGTCGTAGACAAGGAATGGGAGAAAGAATCAAAGCCTCTCTCCTTGCAGGCTACAGTGTACACACAAGTTGCTGCATCGACATTGCTAATGTATCGCCTGACATTGTTAATGTATCACTTGACATTGCTAATGTATCACTTGACATTGCCAATGTATCACTTGACATTGCCAATGTATCACTTGACATTGTTAATGTATCGACTAACTATCTTGTGTGTACACAGTAGCTCCTTGCAGGGGAGAGGTACTCTGCGGGTTCGCGGTAGCGTCTGTCTACGACACGCTACGCGAACGTAAGAGAAGCAAGCTATAGAGAGGGGTTTCAAGAATAAGTCGCACATCGCGTTAATTATGATCTTGGTGAACCCGTGACTACTTCTCTTTTACATTGGGCGTACTTTTAATTTGCCAATTTAAGTATAAATTGCTATCTTCCAGTAAGATTTTATTCTTACTGAAAAGAGTGTATGCCCATTCCTGACTACCAAGCCATAATGCTGCCGTTGCTGAAATTGACTACCGACCAAAAGGAACATTCATTACGGGAAGCAATTGAGGCTCTGGCTGATTACTTCCAATTAACCGAAGCACAACGAAAAGAACTACTACCTAGCGGTCGCCAAGCAACTTTTGATAATCGTATAGGATGGGCGCGTACTTATTTGAAGAAAGCAGGATTAATAAAGTCAACTAAGCGAGGTTATTTTCAGATAACTAATAGA
Source organism: Anabaena sp. UHCC 0399 (assembly GCF_034931465.1). NCBI lineage: Bacteria > Bacillati > Cyanobacteriota > Cyanophyceae > Nostocales > Nostocaceae > Anabaena > Anabaena sp. UHCC 0399. The sequence continues at coordinate 152,336 of NZ_JAYGGZ010000010.1, forward strand.
GGATTAGATATTATCACATCCAATCCTGTTGAAATTAATGCTGAATTTCTCAATCAGTTTCCTGAATTTATAGAATTTAAAAATTATCCTCAACAATCAGATAAACCTATATCTAATGGAAGTGAAGCCGACCTAGATACAACTCGCACACCAGAAGAAAGTTTAGAGATTGCTATTGAAAAACTGACACAAGACTTAGTATCAGATTTGCTACAAACAATTAAAACTTCTTCTCCAGCTTTCTTTGAAAAACTGGTGGTAGATTTATTAGTTAAAATGGGGTATGGTGGCACTCGAAAAGACGCAGGAAAAACAGTTGGTCGCAGTGGTGATGGCGGAATAGACGGTATTATCAATGAAGACCGATTAGGGCTAGATGTAATTTATATCCAAGCTAAACGCTGGGAAAATTCTGTTGGTCGTCCTGAAATTCAAAAATTTGCTGGTGCTTTGCAAGGGTTTCGAGCTAAAAAAGGTGTATTTATTACAACATCAACGTTTACCGGTGAAGCTAAAGATTACGTTTCCCGAATTGACACCAAAATTATCTTAATTGATGGTGAAATATTGACTCATTTAATGATTGAAAATAATGTTGGTGTTACACCTTTTGCTGTATATGAAATCAAAAAAGTTGATTCAGACTACTTTACAGATAGCTAAAATAACTTTTAATACTCCTAATTACAGTTTTTTAAATAGTTAAACAGAGTTAATTGGTTATATTCTGCTCCAACCAAGCCACTAAGTCAGACACATTGACAAAATCTAAAAATTCTTCTCCCAATACTTCTAACTGTTCAGTAGATAAGACTTGAATGCGCTCAATTATTGATGAATCTATTTCTCCAAATCGCCGATTTAACTGACGATTCAAAAAACGCAAAGCTTCTTTTTGCTCTCCTTTTTTCTCTCCCTTCTGCAAAATATCCTGATAAATCACTGATTCTTGCATAATATCCTCGCTCAATAATTTTTGATTGCTGATTTTATCCCGGATACACTCTACCTTTCCACGCGCCGCCGCGTCCTTGCCAATGGCGTAATGCAGAATCTATAGTCATGAGGGTGTAGAGAAATGCGATCGCAGGTAAACTAAAAGCAAAGACAGGTGAACATCGATAAAAACGAACCGTGGGAAAATAAGCCAACGTCATCAACAGCCATGTTAATAAACTTGTGATGGCAATTAATTGATTCCCCAGCAATACACCGATAATTAAACCTATAGGCGGAACTAGATAAATTAAGGTCATCGCCACCACAGTTCCCAGCAGTAACCAGGGAGAATAATTCAATTGAGTGTAAGCAGTCCGCGCCACCATATCCCAAATTGTTTTCAAAGATGGATAAGGACGCAAACTGCGAGTGAGGGAACTCAAGCCAAGCCAGATTTTTCTAGAGGGAGTGGGGGAAGATGAGAGAGAAACACTACCTTGTCCCCAATCCCCAGTCCCCTTAACAGCTTGAGCTAAGGCGCAGTCATCGATTAAAGCTTGGCGAATGACTTGAAAACCGCCAATTCTCTCTAATGCTTCTCGGCGAATGAGGATAGAACCACCAGCCGCCGCCGCCGTTTGATTTTTGGGGTTATTCACCCAACGAAAGGGATAGAGTTTTTGAAAGAAAAACACAAATGCAGGTATTAACAGTTTTTCCCAAAAGCTTTGACATCTCAGTCTTACCATGACCGATGCTAAATCTAAATCTTCTTGTTCGGCTTTAACAACCAGTCGCCGCAAATTATTGACATCATGCTCAATATCTGCATCTGTGAAGAAAAAATAATCTGGTGTTAATGTTTTGGCGTTTTGAATGCCTTGCTCTACTGCCCAAAGTTTACCAGACCAACCAGGTGGTAGGGATTCACTAGAGATAATATTTAATTGCTCGGCTTTATTCACAGCGTGGGCAACCCCTTCAGCAAAGGCGGCTGTACCATCTGTACTATGATCATCTACTAAGAATACATGAAACTCACCGGGGTAGTCTTGGAGTAAAAGCGATCGCAGTGAGATTGGTAACAATTCCGCTTCATTACGCGCCGGAACTACTGCACACACTTTAGGTAGGGATTGTAACGCAGGTTCAATCGTCTCTAGTTGCTGATCTAACCGCCAAAACTGCCCCCGCAAAGTTAATAATCCTAACCAAATCAATAAAGATAATAATGTTAGCCCCAAAATAAATGCACCCATATCGCTCCAGTTCAAAATTGCCAAACTATTGATGATTTTTGCTGTTAGTTAGGGATTTTTGCTCTTTTCAACACATGAAATTACTTCTAATTCTTTATGCCTCAAACACAATACAATATTTGCTAATTACGGGAAAAATTTTTTCCTTGTACTGCCGTATTCATAGCTAAATGTTGAGTAGGATTTGATGCAGACACAAGACAGGTTAGAAGTCAATCAACTTGCACAAGCGATCGCAGCTAGTCAAAAATATTTGCTATCACTGCAAAATCCGGCTGGTTACTGGTGGGCTGAGTTAGAGTCTAATGTCACTATCACGGCTGAGGTGGTCTTACTCCACAAAATTTGGGGAACAGATACAACCAGACCTCTGCACAAAGCCGCAACATATCTGCGTTCCCAGCAACGGCAGCACGGAGGTTGGGAATTATTTTATGATGATGGCGGAGAACTCAGCACATCGGTTGAGGCGTATATGGCTTTGCGGTTGCTTGGTGTCCCTGCAACTGACCCAGACATGATCCGGGCGCGATATTTCATCATCCAACGGGGCGGCATTAGTAAAACGCGCATCTTTACTAAGTTTCACTTGGCTTTAGTGGGTTGTTATGACTGGCGTGGTTTGCCTTCTCTGCCTGCTTGGGTAATGCTGTTACCTAAAGAGTTCCCCGTCAATATCTATGAAATGTCCAGTTGGGCGCGGTCTAGCACTGTCCCATTGTTGATTGTTTTCGACCGTAAACCTGTTTTTAGCACCAACCCCAGCATCAATCTTGATGAGTTATACGCTGAAGGTGTGGAGAATGTCCGGTGGGAGTTACCCCGCAGTGGCGACTGGACAGATTTATTCCTCACCTTAGATACAGGATTTAAGTTTGCAGAAAGCCTAAACTTCATCCCTTTTAGAGAGGAAGGTATCAAAGCCGCAGAACAATGGATTTTAGAACGCCAAGAAGCTACAGGGGACTGGGGGGGAATTATTCCCGCCATGCTGAATTCTATGTTGGCTTTGCGGTGTCTCGATTATGACCCCAGTGACCCCATTGTAGAACGGGGTTTGCAAGCTATTGATAACTTTGCGATTGAAACAGAGCATAGTTACTGTGTTCAGCCTTGTGTGTCGCCGGTTTGGGATACAGCCTGGGTAATGCGGGCATTTGTTGACTCTGGGATTGCACCGGATCATCCAGCTATAGTTAAGGCGGGAGAATGGTTATTACAAAAGCAAATTCTTGATTATGGTGATTGGATAGTCAAAAATCCCCAAGGTAAACCGGGGGCTTGGGCGTTTGAGTTTGACAATCGTTTTTACCCAGATGTCGATGATACGGCTGTGGTAGTCATGGCATTATATCGGGCGCAGTTACCTAATGAACAATTAAAACACAGAGCCTGCGATCGCGCCCTCAAATGGGTTGAGTCTATGCAGTGTAAACCTGGCGGTTGGGCTGCTTTTGATATCGACAATGACCAAGATTGGCTCAACGCTGTACCTTACGGCGATTTGAAAGCCATGATAGACCCCAACACGGCTGATGTTACCGCCAGAGTTTTAGAAATGCTAGGGGTGTGTAATTTATCTATTACACCTCACAACCTAGAACGGGCATTTAGTTATCTGTTGAACGAACAAGAACCGGAAGGTTGTTGGTTTGGGCGTTGGGGAGTAAATTACATTTACGGTACAAGTGGCGTTCTCTCAGCCTTAGCTGCAATTGCGCCGCAAAGGTATCAACGCCAAATCGCACAGGGTGCAGCTTGGTTAGTTAGCTGTCAAAACCCCGATGGTGGTTGGGGTGAAACTTGTCGTAGTTACAATGATCCTAGTCTTAAAGGTAAAGGACGTAGCACCCCATCCCAAACAGCTTGGGCAATAATTGGCTTGATAGCAGCCGGGGAAGCTACTGGTAAATTTGCCTGTGAGGCTATGGAAAAGGGAATTAGCTATTTGGTGTCAACGCAAAAGTCAGATGGTAGTTGGTTTGAGGCAGACTTTACTGGTACTGGCTTCCCTGGTCACTTTTATTTGAAGTATCACTTTTATCAACAGTATTTTCCTCTCATTGCCCTAGGTCGGTATCAAGTAATAGGGGATAAGGTATAGGGATTGGGATGTCGGGGTTTACCGGGATTTCTCATTCGTGAGAAATCCCAGTTATGACATTATTTTTTCCTAGAAACGCAAAGTTTGCTCTACAGGCGTTATAACTTGTCAATAAGTCAACCTGCTCAATGTATATTATGATAAATCTAGCTGTTGCTAGATGCCGTGATTCTCTCCTGAGCCTTAATCTACAGCTATTGTACCGAGAGACAGACTTGTGGATAGGATATTAGAGCGATCGCACGAACTCAAGCAAGCTTTATTAGATTTCGTTTTGGATGCAGAAGGGGAACTAGCACAAGCATTAGAAACCTATGCAGCAGAACAGTCACGCCATCGTAGTGGAGATAGTACACAGCAAGACTTAAATATTGATAGCTTTCTGGTTGAAGGGAGAGTTGGAGAGCAATCACCAATAGATTTATTTATTCAACAGTATACAGACATTACAGAGAGCGATCGCCTGCTACTCCAGAATTGGCATCAGAGTTTTATGGGATTATTTGCTATTACGAAAATTGAGAATGATAGTTTAGAGTTAAAAAATTGGTTGACAGATAAATATTATTTTCTTAAACCAAATAATAACCAAACATTACAGGCGATTTCACGATTAAAACTAGACGAAATATTATTAACCAGAATTGCACCTATTACTGATGGCTACTGGACATTTTTTGGACAATACACCCTCTTGGGTAAATTGGGTAAACCAAAATTAGCTGTAGCTATTGGGAACTTTAAGGAAAACTATAAAAATCATCTTTACAGTGATGCGCCAGACTTACTAGAAGCAGCTTGGCAGTCTGTATCCCAATACCATGAGCAGTTTATTGAATTTTTCAGTAGTGATGAAATTACACTGCCTGGATATCAACTTAATCAAAAAATTGGTGAATTTCAAGAGTTAACCACCGATAAATGCTTTGCTGCACTAGGAATTGATCAAAATAAGTCTCTAAGTGAGTTAGCAGCAGAAACTGGTGTTTCTGAAGCAGACATTCAAGCAGCAGCCAAAGAAACTGGTGCTGATGCCAAATTACTTTCGCAGGTATTTAATAATAAAAATGGCAGCAGTAAAATGGTGATGCCAAAGGTTGATTTACCTGCGGAACTAAAAAAAGCTGAACAAGTAACCGCGATTTCTCATCCCCGTTGGGGACAGATGTTTTTAGCAACTTATAGTAAATTCCAAACACTATTAACAGCAGAAAATTGGCAAAATGTTGATGGTTCTGAAAAACTAATTCGTCATTACCTCGAAGATAAAAGTATTAATGCTTTTATTTGGCATCGTTTAGCCCAAAATCATCCCAATTCTTTAGAACATATACTACAAGATTACTTACAATGTCCAGAATTTAACCTTGCCATTGACTTAGACAAATTGCTGCAAGAGTTCAATAAACCCCTCAATCCAGATTTACCAGAAATTGCCAGTGTACCCCTACATCTGCACGAATTATTTCAAGCTGCTGTCGTCGAAGTTCATAAATCTAGACCCAAGGCTAAGGGCAAACAAAAGCCAGTGAAAGGTTTTCAATAATTTGTCTTAAAAAGTGTATCTAATTCGGGTTCGCTAAAAAAGAAAGACAAGGTGACAGTTTCTAGATTAGATTATCAGACCAGAGAAGTATATTCAGGTGCAAGACAATGTACTGAGGGCTTGCTGAAAAAGTCGTGGAAAAACCTGAGAAGAATTGAGTAGGTAGTCAGGCAGTCAAAAAGATAAGTTTTTTTGTCTAAAATTTACCAAATTATCAGGTTTGCTAATAACTGGAGTTTAGACTAAATAGCCTGTGCCTCAAGAAAAAAATAAGGGGTGTGCTTGAACACAGTCCCCTTATTAGCAGAACCTGAGAGAAGAACCACCAACTCTCGTCTGCCAACATGAAAAGTGACAAATTAAAAGAATTTCGTCAAGCGGCGTACAAGTATTTAGGTCGAGCGCATGACGCGACTTTTGAACTGACGGATGCAATATTGCTGACGCGAAACGCCTACAGTTTGGCAGATTTATCGCTATCCCCAGTATTTAGACGGAAGTGGCCAAGCATTTACGAGGCATTACAAGATTGCAGACCACAGCGACAAAAATTAATGCCGTTATACATCAAACAGATGCCAACACAAGGTCGTCCGTTGTTAGCAGGCGACCATACAGCGTGGTCACGCCCAGATGCGATAACGCTACAAGAAAGGACAATAGAACACAGCACTGTGACAATAGCAGGAAACAAACCAATTACTGTTGGTCAAGGATATAGCACGATTGCTTGGATACCAGAACAGCAGGGCAGTTGGGCATTACCTCTAAGACATGAGAGAATTACCAGTTGGGAAAACCCGATACAGAAAGCCGCTTGGCAACTACAACAGTCCACACAAGTCAGCGAACCATAAATCAAAAGACTCCTCCATAAATTAATATGAAGGAGATTTTAAGTATCGTTTCAAAAA
>NZ_JAYGGZ010000011.1:0-71558 GCF_034931465.1 Anabaena sp. UHCC 0399
TCCTAATCAGAGACTTAATAAAATTATCAATAATCTTGAGTATTAAACCGCAACTGATGGTTCTTTACGTGGTCGTGTTACAGTTCAGTTTTTTTTAACAATCGGGTATCGGTTTTTACGGTAACGCTTTTTTCCTGGTTACTAATCACTGCAAAAAATCCCCCATAGCTTGAGCAACTCTTCCAGGGGTTAATTTCTCAAGAGATTTCTGCCTTGGTGCTAGCCTCTTCCTTTGGGAGAAGGTAGAGGATTGTCGGGAACAATATCACGAGCTAACCACAGCCTACACCATTTGATAGTCTAAACTCACCTTAAAATATCCAATATTTTAAGGTCATAAGCTATCAACCAGACTGGGAGAAAGCTTACAACCCTTGTTATGTCCATGTATTTTTTAGTGTTACTAAATGCCAGGAACGAGACTTGAACTCGTGACACGAGGATTTTCAGTCCTCTGCTCTACCAACTGAGCTATCCCGGCGTGTTTTTTTATTGGCCACGATTAATAATCTTAGCAAACTAAAAATGATTTGCCAAGGGGTTTCAGCAAAAAAAACATTTAGGCAGATTTCCAGCGCAATTTTACCCAGGTGAACACAGCCACAAACAAAAGAAACTGAACCAGCACAATGCTAGGGCCTGAGGCTAGGTTAAAAGCACCGGACACAATAATCCCCACTAGGCTACTAGTAGCACCAACTATTGTTGATAAGACGAGAAAGTTGCTGAAGTGGTGACTCATTAATTTAGCTGTAGAAGCAGGAATGACTAAAAAGGCATTCACCAATAAAACACCTACAGCTTTAATTGCGACAGCTACAGCCAGTGCCAGCAGCACCACAAACCCGTAGCGATACAATTGGACGGGGACAGCTTGAACTTTTGCCACATCTAAATTTAGCGTTAACAAAATTTGCTGTTGCAGCGTTGATAGTAAGAATATGCTGCTAGCTACCAGTACCAGCATTGTTAAAATCAAGTCTGTAAAATCAATTGCCAAAATATCCCCAAACAACACACTCATTAAGTTGCCGCGATAACCTTGGATGAGATTCGTCAGAATTACACCGATCGCTAATGCTCCCGAAAGCACTATACTAAGTACGCTATCACTGGCTAAATCGGTCTTATCAATCAAGTAAAGAACAATCACCCCAAACACTAAGGTAAAAGGTAGCAGCATCCAAGTGGGGTTGATCTGTAGCAGCACACCCAATACTACGCCTACTAATGCGGCATGACCAACAGCATGGCTAAAAAATGATAACTGGCGTAAGGTAACAAAACTACCTAGCAAGCCTCCAAGTATGCCCATGAGAATAGCACCTGCGATCGCACGCTGCATAAATGGGAATTGTAATAAATCTATTAAATCACTGCTACTGGCTACAGCTATCCAGTTGAGATTGCAACTATAAATTAGATACATAATATGAATTTTTACAACTTTTAAAGTGATAAATAAAGTATATATTTGTTTGTGTTTACATAATTGGACAAAAAAAATGTAATATATAAGTATAAATTTAAATACTTTTTAATATAGAAAATTAAATTCTACTAACCCAAATGTTGCAATCAAATACCAAATACTCTCTTATAGATACTAATGTTGTTCAATCCATACCAAATGAGCTACTCACAACAGAAAAAGCTCAACGTATGGCAGATTTTTTTAGCTTTTTGGGAGATGCTAATCGACTCAGAATTCTCTCTTTTTTATCAAATAAAGAGCTTTGTGTCAGTGATTTAGCAGCTTTGTTAGAAATGAGTGAATCGGCTGTTTCTCATCAGCTACGCAACTTACGAGCTATGCGTTTAGTGACGTATCGTAAACAAGGACGTAATGTATTTTATAGCCTTCACGACAATCATATTTTTCATCTTTATCAAGCTGTAGCTGAACACTTAGATGAAAAGGATGAATAATAATTCGTAATTCGTAATTAAGGGATACAGCAAATTTATTTTGAATTTAATGATGATGTTGGTAGCGGCTAAATCCTGGGCCGTAGGTAGCTAAAAGATTTTGGGGTGAGAGAGCAATTTCTGGTTGTCCGGTACAGACAACGGTTTGATTGAGGCAAAGGACGCGATCGCAATGACGGCTGACCATATCAATATCATGGGAAACTTGTAAAACCGTCCAATTTTCTTCCCGCTTCAATTCATTTAGCAACGCATAAAAATCTGCTGCACCTTGCATATCAACTCCAGCAAAGGCTTCATCTAGTACCAACAATTTCCTAGGGATAACTAAACAGTAAGCTAGCAACACTCGCTTGAGTTGACCACCACTCAGTGTTCCAATCGCTTGATTTTGCAAGTGATAAGCATCTGTTCTCCTCAGAGCTTCGGCTACTGCTAAAGATTTTTCCCTGGGTTGACTTCGTAGTTGAGATAAAAATGAATATTTATTTCTATCTGTGGCTACCCACCCTAAACCTACCAACTCTCTGACCGAAATAGGAAAGCTGCGATCAAAGACAAAATTTTGTGGCATATAGCCTAAAAAATGACGTAAATTCCCCAATCTAGCTAGAGGAAGGCCAAATATTTCAATCTTCCCACTACTACGGGGAATCAAATTTAACACTGCTTTAACTAATGTACTTTTACCCGCACCATTGGGGCCAACTATAGCTGTGTCAGTTCCCGGTATTAACTCAAAGGAAACATCCCGCACAGCTAAATAATTACCTTGATATACAGTTAATCCCTCAACTTTGAGAACAGGGGATGTCACGTCGCTTCACTCCGAATTCAAATTACAAAATATTTTGGATTTTAGATTTTAGTAGGGGTGGGTTTACTAGAATCATCGTGAATAATTGAGGATATCTGTGAACCCACCCCTACTTACAGGCTGTTTCTATGGTTTCTAAGTTAGCTTTCATGGCTTGGAAATAATACTGGGGGTCTTTTTCGCCACTTTCTAAAGGATTTAGTGAACCCAAGGTTAACTTTAGGTCTTGGGAAAGACTGGTGAGTAATTTGTTGTCTACTCCTGGCTCACTAAATAAAGCTTTGACGTTGTACTTTTTCACCGCTTTGATAGTATTTTGTATATCTACTGGAGAAAGTTGATCTTCTGGAATTTGCACTACTGCCACTTGTTTGAGGTTATAACGTTGAGCTAAGTATGGATAAGCATCATGAAAGGTGACAAAGGTGCAGTTAGGAGTTTTTTGTAATGTCTGTTGAAATTCAGTATTTAAATTTTCTAGTTCTTGAATGTAAGCACTAGCATTAGCCTCATAGGTAGCTTTATTTGCTGGGTCAGCTGCAATTAAGCCATCACGAATATTTGTTACCTGCTGTTTTACCAACACTGGATCTAACCAAACGTGAGGATTACCCTCAGCATGGTCATGGTCGTGGTCTTTTTCACCTTTTGTGGCTTTCACAACTGGTGAGATTTCATTTAAGGGTTTAATTCCCGCGCTAGCATCAATTTGCTTCAATTGAGAATTTTGGGCATTTTTGATGGTATTTTCCAGAAATTCCTCTAATCCCAACCCATTTTTGACTAAAACATCTGCTGTAGCGATCGCTTTGACATTATCTGGTGTTGCTTGGTAGTCATGTACTTCCGTCCCTGGAGACACTAATATGTCTACCTCTGCTGCATCTCCAGCCACAGCTTTTGTAAATAGATAAGTCGGTAAAAATGTGGCTACAACCTTGATATTTGGTGGCTGTGCTACAGGATTAGATGCAGCTTCCTGTGTCTTTGGTGACTGTTGAGCAGATGTCTTTTCAATGTTGTTGGATGAGTTACAACCAAATGTCACTGACAACATTAGTAAGGTGATTAAGGACAGAATGCCTTTTTGCATAGTATTTTCCTTCCGCAACCATGCTGAAACTGCTGCGATAGCCAAAGGCTTAAGCTTCGCTTATCGCCTACGGCGGGGCGCAGCCCATCGCAATTTAAGTATAGATTTTGAGTGAGAATGAAATTTATTATCTTGGTAATAATAATTCTCATTCTCATTTCGATGATAACATGACTCTGCGTAAGTAATCACAAGAATGTGCTGTACTAGCAACCCTATGCGGAAATTAAATGATATTTTGCAACTTGCTTCTACTGCCTACCTACACAGGTAAGTATGAGTAGGCAACGCTGCGTGAACAACAATCAAAGCAGATTACTAAGCTTAACCTTTACATAACTCCTACTTAAAACAAGAAATTTATGAATTCTTGATTTTTACTGTTACAAAATTTGTTAGGTACTGCTAATATCTTGGGAATCCATTTTCAGAACCTCTGTGATAGCCAAGGCTTGGTATTGGTGTTACCAAGTAAAAATTCAGTATATTTTGAGTGTGAGGATAAAATGCAGAAATTATCGAAGTATTTACTAGCTAGTCCAGTCTTTTGCAGCATGGTGCTATTTTCTGGTACTGCTGCATTTGCGGGGGAAATATCCACCCCAACAGAAATCAATGAATCATCAAGCACCACCACACCAGTTGTCAAAACTGATAACTCTTCTCAAGACCAGGTAATGTCACAAGTTACCTCTGTGTCTCAATTATCAGACGTACAACCGACAGATTGGGCATTCCAAGCATTGCAATCATTAGTAGAACGTTATGGTTGTATTGCAGGCTATCCCAACGGGACATATCGTGGTAATCGCGCTATGACACGGTATGAGTTCGCCGCGGGTGTAAATGCTTGTCTTGACAGAGTTAACGAATTAATTGCTACCGCCACTGGTGATCTAGTCACCAAAGAAGATTTAGCTACCTTGCAAAAACTGCAAGAAGAGTTTTCCGCAGAACTAGCGACACTTAGAGGACGAGTAGACGCATTAGAAGCACGCACTGCTGAATTGGAAGCCAATCAGTTTTCTACCACAACCAAACTACAAGGACAAGTTGTAGCTGTGGTCAGTGACGTGTTGTCAGGCGATCGCGTCAATGATGCGGAAATCACAGACAAGAATACCACTCTGGCATACAGAGCGCGTCTTGAACTTGTCACTAGCTTCACTGGTCAAGATACCCTGTTTACCAGAATTGAGGCTAATAATATTGCCACACCTAACATTAATACTCCAGAGGGTAACCTATTTTTTGCTAGTGCTGAACCCAGTTCCAACGCTAACATAGGTACTTTATGGTACGGATTCCCCGCCACCAAGAATACTCAAGTTAAGCTGATTGCTGTCGGAGGTGCAGCAGACGACCTCACCAGCACAGTAAATCCTTTTGATGGTGATGGAGCTTTCGGTGCTTTGTCTACCTTTGGTACACGTAACCCAATTTACGGTCAAATCGGTGGGACTGGTTTAGGCGTTACCCATCAATTCAGTGATAAGTTAGCACTGAGTCTAGGTTATTTGAGTGGTACAGCTAATAACCCAGCAGCCAAAAACGGTTTGTTTGATGGTGCTTACGGAGCATTGGCACAGCTAACAGTCAAACCAAGCGATCGCATCACTGTAGGGTTAACATATATTAATTCCTACAGACAGCCACTAGTTACAGGTAGCAATGCTGCAACCTTCCAGACTTTGGGTGAAACCTTTTCTAGTAACTCCTACGGTCTTCAAGCATCCGTTGGTATCAGTGAGAAAATCATCTTAGGTGGTTGGGCTGGCTATACCACTAGCCGTACCTTGACAGGGGCTGATCGGGGAGATATTGATATTTGGAACTATGCTGTGACTCTAGCCTTCCCTGACCTTGGCAAGAAAGGCAATTTAGGCGGGATTATCGTAGGCATGGAACCTAAAGTGACAAGTTCCAGTGTTGCTCCGTTACCTGAAGATAGTGATACTTCCTACCATGTTGAAGCATTCTATCAATACAAAGTTAGTGATAATATCACCATCACACCCGGTGTTATCTGGCTAACAGCACCAGATCATAAAGATAACAGCGATAGCGTAGTGATTGGTGCATTGAGAACCACATTTAGTTTCTAATTTTTCACATTTCACTAAAGAGACGCAAAGTTGTTCTTTGCGTCTCTTTTTTGTGTAGGGTTAATTTTTCATTCCTGTTGTGGCAATACCTCTAATAAACTGACGCTGACCAATTAGAAATAGCAACATCACCGGAACAGTCGCAATTGTCACCGCCGCCATCATCAAAGGCCAATTATTGGTAAACTGTTCCTGAAATTCAGCCAACGCTAGCTGCACCGTTCTTAATTCCGGTCGCGTTGTAAACACAAGTGGCTTAAATAAATCATTCCATTCAGCAATAAATGTAAAGAGAAACAGCGTCACTAAGGCGGGACGAGCTAAAGGTAACATGACTTGCCAAAGAATTTGTAGTCTATTCGCCCCGTCAATAGTTGCAGCTTCTTCCAACTCTACAGGAATTGTCTGGAAATATTGACGTAACAGAAAAATCCCAAAACCGTTGACCGCAGTTGGTAAAATCAATGCGCCGTAGGTATTTATCAGGTGTCCCCACTTCAATACCAAAAAGATAGGAATCACTAATAACTGAAAGGGGATGACTAAGGTTGCTAAGACTACCAGTAACAATGCTTGTCTACCGCGAAACTTCAACCTTGCCAACGCATAACCCGCCAACGCCGAAGTCACAATTTGAAATGCCGTCACGGCGATCGCTACCAAGGTAGAATTAGCAAATGCCAATAAAAACTGCCCTCGCTGCCACGCATCGCGGTAATTAGCAAAAGACAAATTCTTTTTGGGCAAAAGTTCTATGTTTGCTCCTGGAGGTGCAAAGGATGTCAGAAAGACCACAAACAGTGGTGACAGGACAATCACCGCACCCAGTATTAGTCCTGCTAGGCTCAAAAAATTGGCAGATTTCAGACTCCAGTTTGTTTTAGGCATGAGTTACACAACAAAGCTTCTCTTCTTTTCTTGTGGCAATAATATATCTGAAAGGGGACTGGGGACTGACTGGAGATAGAGGATAAGAAAGCAGGGGGAGTAGGGAGAGAAAAACACAATCTCCAATACCCAATGCCGATTGTCAGCTAATTACAGCACTAAATTTCAGGAATATTGGGCGCGACCTATTGAATTGGTTAAATTGATATAACTATCACACCCTACAAAAGCTAATCTATAACATAGTGACTTGTTAAGTAAAATTAAACAACAGTGAACATTACCCTAAATTTATGGGGTAAATTTAATTCTGGTATTAAATGATTCAGTTTACAGGAGTAAACATACTATGCAGCAGCTTGCAGCCAATTTAGAACTTGATTTCAAGAGCGAAAAATATAAAGATGCTTATAGTCGCATTAATGCGATAGTAATTGAAGGTGAACAAGAAGCTTATGAGAATTACATCACACTAGCTGAACTGCTGCCAGAACAAAAAGATGATCTGATTCGCCTCTCGAAAATGGAAAATCGCCACAAAAAAGGGTTTGAAGCTTGTGGACGGAATCTGGAAGTGTCGCCAGATATGCAATTTGCTAAAGAATTTTTTGCCGGGTTGCATACTAATTTCCAAGTAGCAGCCGCAGAAGGTAAAGTGGTTACTTGCTTGTTAATTCAATCTCTGATTATTGAATGTTTTGCGATCGCAGCATACAACATCTACATTCCCGTAGCCGATGATTTCGCTCGCAAAATCACCGAGGGAGTCGTCAAAGATGAATATAGTCACCTCAACTTTGGCGAAGTTTGGCTAAAAGAACATTTCACTGACTCTAAGGCAGAATTAGAAGCAGCCAATCGTCAAAATCTGCCCATAGTTTGGAAAATGTTAAACCAAGTAGAAGCAGATGCGGCAACTCTCGCTATGGAAAAAGATGCCCTAGTGGAAGATTTTATGATTCAGTATGGAGAAGCCTTAAGCAATATAGGCTTCACTACCAGAGATATCATGCGCTTGTCAGCCTACGGACTCGCATCTGTTTAAAGAGTGCTGAGTGCTGAGTCCTGAGTCCTGAGTCCTGAGAGAGGAGTCCTGAGTAGTTCTATCCGTAGTGCAACACAAAAAGTCCGTCAAGAAGAACTAAACCCAAATTTAAAAGGACTTTCTACATAAAAACTCAAAACTCAAAACTCAAAACTCAGCACTCAAAACTCAGCACTCAGCACTCAGCACTCAGCACTCAGCACTCAGCACTCAGCACTCAGCACTGTATTCTGACGCTTTGTATAGTATTTTTAAGAGTTAGGTATAGTCTCTTACCCACCGAATCCACGCTTTTGACAAGGCACGCGCCTAATATATCACTACATGTTTGGTCTAATTGGACATCTGACAAGTTTAGAACACGCTCAGGCGGTAGCTCAAGAATTGGGATACCCAGAATATGCCGATCAAGGGCTAGATTTTTGGTGTAGCGCACCACCCCAGATTGTTGATCACATTAAAGTTACTAGTATTACTGGGGACACAATTGAAGGACGGTATGTAGAGTCTTGTTTTTTACCGGAGATGCTAGCAAATCGCCGGATAAAAGCAGCGACAAGGAAAATCCTCAATGCAATGGCTCATGCTCAAAAGCATGGTATTGATATTACGGCTTTGGGTGGCTTCTCTTCAATTATTTTTGAAAATTTTAACTTGGAGCAGTTTAGCCAAGTCCGTAACATCAAGCTAGAGTTTGAACGCTTCACCACAGGCAATACTCACACAGCCTATATTATCTGTCGTCAGGTAGAAGCGGCATCCCAACAAATAGGAATTGACCTTTCCCAAGCCACAGTAGCTATATGTGGGGCTACAGGTGATATTGGCAGTGCAGTGACTCGGTGGCTGGATGCTAAAACTGATGTGAAGGAACTGTTACTGATAGCACGTAACCAAGAGCGTCTCCAGGAATTGCAAGCTGAACTGGGACGCGGAAAAATCATGGTTTTGGATGAAGCCCTACCCCAAGCTGATATTGTAGTTTGGGTGGCAAGTATGCCTAAAGGTGTGGAAATTGACCCCAAGACCTTGAAGCAACCTTGTCTGTTGATTGATGGTGGCTATCCCAAAAATCTAGGAACTAAAATTCAGCATCCTGGTGTGTATGTGTTGAATGGTGGCATTGTTGAGCATTCTTTGGATATTGACTGGAAGATCATGAAAATCGTCAATATGGACGTGCCAGCACGCCAGTTATTTGCTTGTTTTGCTGAATCAATGCTCTTGGAATTTGAGAAGTTATACACGAACTTTTCTTGGGGGCGCAATCAGATTACCGTAGACAAAATGGAGCAGATTGGTCGAGCTTCAGTCAAACATGGGTTTAGACCACTGCTGGTTTAATAAATGGAGAATCAGGAATGGGGACAAATTAATTCAAAATTCTTGCATCTTGCCCTCGAACGAAGTGAAGGGTCAAAATTTTTGCATTAAATACCCCATTCCTAATACCCAATACCCAATACCCAATCCCTAATACCCAATCCCTAACTATGGCTACTACCGAGCGCAAACCGCTACTGTTGGATTTTGAAAAACCGTTAGCTGAACTAGCAAACCGGATTGACCAAATTCGGCAACTTGCAGAGGAAAATGGTGTCGATGTTTCTGGTGAAATTCGCAAACTAGAAGCACGCGCTACGCAACTGCGGGAGGAGATTTTTAGTACACTATCTCCAGCCCAACGCTTACAAGTTGCTCGTCATCCTCGTCGCCCCAGCACGTTAGATTACATTCAGGCTATTAGTGATGAATGGATGGAGTTGCATGGCGATCGCTCTGGTGGTGATGATCCGGCTTTAATTGGTGGTGTGGCTCGTTTGGGTGGGCAACCTGTGGTGATGTTGGGTCATCAAAAAGGACGCGATACTAAAGATAATATCGCCCGCAATTTTGGCATGGCTACCCCTGGCGGTTATCGTAAAGCAATGCGCTTGATGGAACACGCCAATAAGTTTAGTATGCCAATTTTGACGTTTATCGATACGCCAGGAGCTTTGCCAACGGTGGTAGCAGAACGCCAAGGTGCAGGGGAAGCGATCGCCTACAACCTGCGGGAAATGTTCTCTCTGGATGTCCCCATTATCTGTACAGTCATTGGTGAAGGTGGTTCTGGTGGTGCTTTGGGTATTGGTGTCGGCGATCGCTTATTGATGTTTGAACACGCCGTCTACACCGTAGCTACCCCCGAAGCTTGCGCCGCAATTTTATGGAAAGATTCTAGCAAAGCTCCCCAAGCAGCAGTAGCCTTGAAAATTGTCTCCCATGACCTGAAAAACTTGGGCATTATTGACCAAATTCTGACTGAACCTATCGGTGGCGCACACACCGAGCCTCTTCAAGCCGCTAACACCCTTAAACAAGCATTACTAGATAACTTAGAAGAGCTTAATCGTTTAACATCCCCAGAAAGACGGCAACTACGCTATGAAAAATTCCGCAAAATTGGCGTTTTTACGGAAGTTGCTCATTAACAAGCGTTAGAAAATGACTCAATGACACCATAGCAGTGTTATAATGCCTGTGGCTCTTAACGATTTTTAACAATCTTACCAGCCATAGGCATTTGTATGTATATCTGACAAATCAACTCTTTGGGAGTAGTTTGAACAGTATTCATTAATTAGCTTTAATTACATGACCTGAGTTTTCAGGTTATTATTTGTCGTCCTTTGCGGGAAAACGCTTAATTAGGACGCTAATAATAACAAACAATAGTAGCACTTTTCAAGGAAAATTATCGGAATTTAAGATTAAATTAATCTATTTGCTCCGAAAGATTTTCATAATTGAGTGGCAAGGGCTTGCAAAACTGCCAAAAAAATTGGGAGACAGCATGAGTTTTGAGCAGAAACGACGCGCTTTAATCACAGGGGCGAGTAGGGGAATTGGGAAAGCAACAGCATTAGCTTTTACAAAAGCCGGCATAGATGTAGCTTTAGTGAGCCGTTCTCTAGATGAGTTGGAGGCTGTAGCAGCAGCAACACAACATACCGGAGCAACAGCAAAAGTCTATGCTGTAGACCTAGCAGAAGTATCGCAAGTAGAAGCGAAAATGCAAGCGATCGCGCTAGATTTTGGAGATATAGATATTTTGGTCAACAACGCGGGGATAGGCTACACAGCTACCTTAAGTCAAACCCCTCTAGTAGACTGGCAAAAAGTGATGGACTTGAACCTGACGAGTGTATTTCAGTGTATTCAAGGGATTCTGCCTGGAATGCGAACTAGACTTACAGGAACAATCATCAATGTAGCCTCCATTGCTGCCAAACAAGCCTTTCCTAACTGGGGAGCTTATTGTGTGAGTAAAGCTGGTTTATTAGCTCTTTCTCAAACCCTGGCACAAGAAGAACGCGCCCACGGTATTCGTGTCACTACTATTTTCCCTGGTTCTGTCAACACCTCATTGTGGGACACAGAAACTGTTCATGCTGATTTTGACCGTTCCCAAATGCTTACCCCAGAAATTGTGGCTCAATCGATTCTCCATACTGCTTTATTACCACCACAAGCAGTCATTGACGAATTGATTCTTATGCCCAGTGGTGGCGCACTTTAACTAGTCTTTGGTTGTTGCTCATTTGTTTGTGTTGACCAATAACTAATGACTAATAACTCACAATTAAACCATAACCAAGTATTGACATCATGACTATTGCTAGTTCCAACGGTTCTAATCGCTCTCAATCGCCACTAATTCCTGACTTAGCAGAAGCCATCAACACCAGACCAGACCGTAATACTCACGATGGGCGAACACCAGAGTTGCATCCACCTTCTGAGGAAGATATGGAGCAAATGAAGGATGCAGTAAGAGCAATATTAGTAGGCGTTGGCGAAGACCCCGAACGGGAAGGCTTGTTAAAAACACCAAAGCGCGTAGCAGAAGCAATGAGATTTCTGACTAGTGGCTACAACCAATCTTTAGAAGAACTCATCAACGGAGCAGTCTTTGATGAAGGGCATAACGAGATGGTATTAGTCCGGGATATTAACTTCTTCAGCCTCTGCGAACATCATATGTTGCCTTTTATGGGTAGAGCGCACGTTGCTTACATCCCTAATCAAAAGGTAGTAGGATTAAGTAAATTAGCTCGTATCGTTGAGATGTATTCTCGCCGCTTGCAAGTTCAAGAAAGGCTAACTCGCCAAATTGCTGAAGCCGTTCAAACCATCTTAGAACCTCAAGGTGTAGCAGTAGTTATGGAAGCTAGTCATATGTGCATGGTGATGCGGGGTGTGCAGAAACCAGGTTCTTGGACTGTGACTAGTGCAATGGTTGGCGTATTCCAAGAAGAACAAAAAACCCGTGAAGAATTCTTTAACTTGATTCGTCATCAACCAGCATTCTTTTAAAAAATGGTGAATTGGGAATTGGGAATTGGGAATTGGGTAAATCAATAGACCTCTTGCATAAATGCTGAAGCTGTCATGTGGAGCAAAGCGAAACATCTCAAAGATTCTACATTTCATTCACAATGACACATCTCATTTTCGGACTTTTGCAAGAGACTCCATGAGATGCGCTCACAAGGAACAATGAAAATAATGATTTTGCGTTGTTTCAGCCTCTATTTTTAAGGCAAGTCTGATGAGTGGATTTTAGGTGTTGGATTGGGATTTAATCCAAAATCCAAAATCCGTCTTGAAAAGTTGAGCCACTACGTTGGACGGGTTTCCCGGCTTGTAGCAAGTGGCGTTCCTCGGTTGGGAAACCCGCCTACAGAACTTTCCGCAAAATCTAAAATTCCCAGTCCCTACTTCCTATTCCCCAATTTTTCAAACAGTAATGCTACCTTATCTAAATCTTTATCGCCGGGTTTAATTTCTACACCGCTAGATAAATCGATACCGTCGGGCTGAAGCTGACTCAATGCTTCTAGAATGTTATCTGGTGTTAATCCGCCTGCTAGTAGCCAAGGACAACTGGGATGAAATTTTTGTAACATCTGCCAATCTAAAGTTTGCCCTGTACCACCTAACTGCTGAGGATGATAAGCATCCAGTAATAAAGTATCTATGTATTGGGTGTAAATAATTGCTTGCTGCAAATGCTCTATATTGCGGATTCTGAGGGCTTTAATAATTTCTACTTGGGGTAAAGCTTGATGCAACTCGGAGCAAAATTCGGGGGATTCGTCACCGTGTAACTGTACACCTGTTAACTCGGTACGGGAAACAATCTGACTAATTTCGGCAATACTGGCATTAGCGAAAACGCCAATTTTGTCAATATTTTTGGGTAAGTGTGCCACCGCAGCTTGAATTTGCATTGTGGTGACATAACGAGGTGAAGTAGGTACACAGATAAATCCTAGTGCAGTTGCACCCAAAGACGCGATCGCTACTGATTGTTGTGGTTGAGTGATACCGCAAATTTTTACACGCATAGAAATTTTAAATACAGCAAACTTAAAAAACCGAATTTTGGTTGATGAATTTCGGTTGTGTCCTAACTAACTCTATAATTTTCTAGGTCTAGATTAACTTTGACCAAACTTAGTCCTAAGTGCTGAGTATAACTTTTCATAGGAGACACAACCTTGATTACATCTACCTTATTAGCAGCTGCTGCATCTGTACCAGTCACCCCTGAATGGAATCCCACTGTAGGAATTATCATTAGTGCTAGCAGCGTAGTAGCTGTTTTGCTAACGCTCAAAATTCAAAAGCCCCAAGTCGGCCCCAAATTTCCTGGGCTACCTTTAAGTCTCCCCGCATTTGTGGGTGCTATGGCTTTTGGTCATGTGATTGGTATTGGTATTGTCTTAGGATTGACCAACATTGGTCGTCTGTAGGTTTGGATACAAGTAATACGTTATAGCTTACGTATCACCAAGTCCACAACTCTCAAGACTAATTTCTGTTCTTTCTCCAGCCATGAGACTCGATACATGAGTGAAGCTAATTTTTGAGTAACAAACTCGACTTAAGAAGGATGGTTGAACCTTTCTATTGAGAGAGGATGATCCAACCCCTGTTAGTGGAGTATTGACTGGGCTATTAGCTCATAGCTTCGAGACATTTTACTCATGCAGGAGAAAGAACTATGTTTCCATTAACACTGTTAGCAGTGCAAGTTACTGTTCCTAATACTGGTACAACCTGGAACTGGACTGGAACACCGATTATTATTGGCAGTTGTTTATTAGTGCTTTTAATTGCTGGGCGGTCAATTCGCTATCCCCATGTTGGCCCCAAAATGCCTTTACCTTTCCCCTCTTTGTTTAATAATCCTAGTGTTGCTACATTCTTAGCGGCTATGAGCTTTGGTCATATTATTGGAGTGGCTGCCGTTTTGGGATTAACTAATATCGGTGTAATTTGAACCACCCCACCCTACGCTTTCGCTTAGAGGGTGGGGTTTCTACATCCTCAATACTACTTAATATCGGTATTGCGGCAGGAATATCACCCCTTAACTTGGTAGTCGACAAATATAGGTCTAAACGCATTAACATAGAAAGATTTACACTGCGTCAGTTCACAGTATTACGGACTAAGAACTTGATGTAACACATCTCGATGTGTTAATGCGCTATTTACTAAAGATTGGATTTTCTCTGGTAAGATTTGCTGACCATTTTTGTAATGTTCTACCCAAGTTTGACTAATTAAATTGGGATCATCTGGTAAATCTGACAAATTCCAGCCAGGTATGGCCAAATCTTCCATGAGGCGGTTAACTTTGGGATCATAACTCAGGGCAAAACAGCGACATCCTTCAGCAGCAGCCATAATTAAACTGTGCAGCCGCATTCCAATTGCCATCTCTACACCCCGAAATACGCCTTTTAATATCTGCGGATCTTCGAGACACAAAATCTGACTGACATCTGCAAGGTATGGTTTTATGGCTTGAGCAATACCTAAATCTTCGCTTTTTTGAAATGGCAGCAATAAAATAAAAGCCTGAGTTGCTTTTTGGAAATCGACCAAAGCACGAGTTAAATTATTGAGGCGTGTGGGAGTTAATTGGGGATGTTGTCGCAAAGTCACAGCAACTCTAGGCGTAGGTAAATCCGCAATTTCCGGTACAGGCTTGGATGCTAAAGCCCAAACTGGATCAGGTGCAAGGATGTGGGGAATTTGCCAATCAGACAATAAAGCAGCACTGCTGCGATCGCGTACACTCACTTTAGTACAACCAGCAAAATTTTGTCTTGCCATCCAGCGCGTTTGCGGACGAACTAGAGGGCCAATACCCTGCGCCCAAGCAATAGTTTGCAAGCCCATTTTCTGAGCTAACCCCATCAATCCCCCATAATAAAAGGGGCTGATAGTGCTGGTAACATCTTGAATTAAACTGCCACCACCCCAAATTAAAGCATCACAGGAACGTAAAGCTTGCAGTACAGGTACAATAGCCATGCGATTGTGCGCTTCCACATTGTAGCGATCGCGCGTTTCTTCTGGATTACCAGAAAGCACCACAGGTGTAACATGAGATGGTAGCATTTGCAGGAGTGTGGCTAATAAAGCTTCATCACCACCGTTACCTTTGCCGTAATACCCAGATAATAGCGATCGCATCGTTCCCATTGAAATTTTGAATGTTGGATTTAAGGTTATCAACTTTTTCTCAATACTTAACGAGTTGACAGTAATCTTTCTACAAAAAGTTGAATTGCCGTGTGGGAAGATGAGAGGAGTGAGGAGTGCTGTTAGCGGTAGCGCGGCGTTTAGTCGGTGCTGAGTGAGGAGTGAGGAGTCCTGAGTTACAGTCTAATGACCATTGACTATTGATTTTATTTATGAATGCTCTTTCAATTCCTACTTGGATTATTCATATTTCTAGCGTTATTGAGTGGATTGCTGCGATTTGGTTAATCTGGACTTATGGCGAACTCTCAGGAAACCGCAGTTGGTGGGGATTATCTCTGGCGATGTTACCGGCTTTGGTGAGTGCTATGTGTGCTTGTACCTGGCATTATTTCGACAATCCTCAATCTCTAGAATGGTTGGTAACGCTGCAAGCTACTATGACGCTTGTTGGTAATTTTACACTTTGGGCTGCGGCAGTGTGGATTTGGCGTTCTTCCGCTAGTCCCAAGACAGTAGCTAATTCTTTTGAATCAAAAACTATTAAATCAGAGCAATGATATCTAAAGACACCCTATTTGCCCTGTCACTGTTTCCTTACTTGGGTTTCTTGTGGTTTATCAGCCGCAGTCCGCAAATGCCCCGTTTAGCATTATATGGATTTTACGGCACTCTGGTTTTTGTGGCTGTGACGATTCCGGCAGGAATATATGCCAAAATCCATTACCACGAAGCTTTAGCTAACATAGATTGGCTACACGGTGGCGCGGAAGTTTTTTTGACGCTTTCTAATATTTTGATTGTGCTGGGTTTTCGGCAAGCAGTTAAGCAATTACAGGGACAGGTGACAGGTGACAGGTGACAGGGGAAGAAGTGTTAAGCATACCCAATACTCAGTACCCAGTACCTAATAACTATTGACTAAACAGGGGAAAATTTACATGGATGTAATTCCAGCGATTGATTTACTAGATGGTCGCTGTGTGCGACTGTATCAGGGAGACTACGATCGCTCACAGGTTTTTAGCGAGAATCCTGTTGATGTGGCTAAACAATGGGCGGATCAAGGTGCAACAAGATTGCACATAGTAGATTTAGATGGTGCAAAAGCAGGTAAAGTAGTAAACTTGAGTGCAATTGAAGCGATCGCTCAAGCTATTTCTGTACCAATTGAAATTGGCGGTGGTTTACGCGATCAAGCTAGTGTGCAACAAGTGTTTAATCTAGGTGTACAGTGGGCAATTCTCGGTACTGTCGCTGTAGAACAACCACAGCTAGTACAACAACTCTGTCAAGAGTTTCCTGAAAAAATTATTATTGGTATTGATGCTCGTAACGGACTCGTAGCAACTCGCGGTTGGTTAGAAACTTCAAAAGTTTTAGCCGCCCAACTCGCTATACAAATGCAAGAACTAGGTGCAGCCGCTATTATTTACACGGATATTCACCGCGATGGAACTCTAGAAGGGCCAAATATGGAAGCTTTGCGCGAACTCGCTGGCGCAATTTCCATTCCAGTGATTGCTTCGGGGGGAGTCAGTTCTGTCACTGATTTATTAAGTTTGTTGGGGTTAGAACCTCAAGGTGTTACAGGGGTAATTGTCGGACGAGCCTTGTATACTGGTGATATTTCTTTAAGAGAAGCATTACAGGCGATCGGGCCAGGACGTATTCAAGATATACCGCCCAATTTAGGGTTTTCTTCCTTCGCTTGATATAAAATTTTAAATCAATTATTTTGATTTCTGGAAACCTCAGTAACTCTGTTGTAGTTCTTCCATAGAAAGTTAATCAACGGTTTGAGTATCTTTCTCAATCTTCTCCAACTGAAAAAGATTTACGGTAATGGGTTTTCTTCAATATAGAGACGTAATTAAGTTTACGTCTCTATTTTATTATGTAAAATTTTTGACAACTTTCTGGAAACGGTCATATCCTATATGTAGATAAACTTGTCATTAATTACACTATTCCACCCTATGTCTAGCCAACAACCCAATTCCAACCAACCATCCAATAAAAAAGCAACCGAAACAAACAAGAGTAGAAAAAAACCTTTAAATAACGGTCGTCCAGATAAAACAGACCATTAAATCAATTCGCAATTCGTATTCTGAATTGGTTTAATATTCATTGGGTTGCCAGTCAGGATTGATTAGACTAGTCAGAATATGATCTTGCCACTTACCGTTAATTAATAAATAGTCTCTGGCATAACCTTCGACAATAAAGCCTAGTCTTTTGAGAACATTTCCACTGCGTTGATTGTGGGGCATATAGTTGGCCATGATGCGATGAAAATCTAATTCTTGAAAAACATACTCAGTTGCTGCCCGCAAGCCTTCAGTCATATAGCCTTTACCCTGGGCAGCTTCTGCTAAACTATATCCCACATGGCAGAAATGAGCAGCACCCCTGACAAAATTATTGAAATTGATAGTACCAATAACTTCCGTAGGTTGAGTTTTAGGAAAAATAAATAGCTTTAAAGATTGGTCGTGAATAAATTCTAAAAAATTATTTTCTAGTTGATATTCCCAATATTCGTCTGTGAAGAAATGATCTGCCCAAGTGGGATAAAATGGGGTGAGAAAATTTTTATTTCCAATAAAATATTTGAGAATTTTGGGTATTTCTTCTTGAATACCTATTCGCAATAGTAGGCGATCGCTAGTGATTATGGGTAGTTCTGATTTCATATAGCTACTTTACTTATCTTACTTTTTTTACAAAATTTAAAATATATTGTCACTGAGTTTACAGAAATTTTCTCGGTATTCCTTACCCTGGTTGATCAAATGTCTCAAATCTTGGCTGTGGATATTGCTGGCGGAACGCCATCGCAGTAGCCCATCCCGTACTCCAAAAGATGTACGTTAGGGGATATAACAAGAAGACAGCTGTTAATCAATCCAGTCGAGAAGAAGGATGCTAATGTCGGGAATACGCTACGATTGGCAAGAAGTAGAGATTCGGGAAATCTATAATACACCATTGCTAGAGCTAATTTATCAAGCTGCTAGCATTCATCGTCAATATCACAACCCCAAACAAATCCAAGTATGTAAGCTGATATCCATTAAAACCGGTGGGTGTCCAGAAGATTGTAGCTACTGCGCCCAATCTTCCCGTTACCAAACTGAAGTCAAACCCCAAGCACTGTTAGATAAGGAAACAGTCCTGAACATTGCCCAAAACGCTAAAGAAAAAGGTGTTAGTCGTGTGTGCATGGGTGCAGCATGGCGAGAAGTGCGGGATAATTCTCAATTTGATCAAGTTCTGGATATGGTCAAAGATGTCACTGACATGGGTTTAGAAGTTTGCTGTACCTTGGGGATGTTGACAGCAGACCAAGCCAAACGATTAGAAACAGCTGGACTGTATGCTTATAACCATAACTTAGATACCTCAGCAGAATATTACAGCACAATTATCACTAGTAGAACTTATAGCGATCGCCTGAACACCATCGAAAATGTCCGGCAAACCAATGTTACCGTATGTTCCGGCGGTATCCTGGGTTTAGGCGAAACCGTCGAGGATCGTGTTTCCATGTTACACACCCTGGCTAACCTCCATCCTCATCCAGAATCAGTACCAATTAATATTCTCTCCCAAGTGGAAGGTACGCCCTTAGAAAACCAACCAGATGTCCCCATTTGGGATGTTGTCAGGATGATAGCCACAGCCCGGATAGTTATGCCAACTTCCGATGTGCGCTTAAGTGCTGGTAGGGCAAGACTGTCTCAAGTAGAACAAGCTTTTTGCTTCATGGCAGGTGCTAACTCCATCTTTTCCAGCGACGATAACAAGATGTTAACAGTCACAACCCCCTGTCCAGACTACGACGCAGACCAAGAAATGCTGAATTTATTCGGCTTAGAAATGCGTCCCCCGTCCCAAAGACCAAATAGAATGGCTAGTCCGGCGGTTGTGGGATAAGACTAAATAATTCGTAATTCGTAATTCGTAATTCGCAATTAAACTGCGAATTGCGAATTACCAATTGTTCGGTCAGGGTGTAGAATCATTACTTACTCGCACCTCTACACCCCCATACCCTTATTTAAAGGATCTTCGCAGAACGCAGACCGAACAGCAGACCTACAGCTATGCCCATGAACAAAGCCAAGAAGAGGATATAAGATACTACTGCTAACATTTATGTTTCTCCACAATACTTCACTAACTATATTGAATCATTAATTTTTGGTCATTAGTCATTAGTCAACAGTTAATGAAGGAAGATAAACTAGACTAAAACTATATTCATTACTGTCTGGTTGGTGAGCTTGTCAAACCACTGCTTCCTACCCTCAAATGACAAAAACTAACTTATCCCCAACCCTTGCGGTTAATATTCCACCTAATCTGACGCTGACAGTCTCTCATGAGCAGTTTGTGAAATTAGCACTGGCTAACAGAGATTTACAATTAGAACGAACTGCTACGGGAGAGTTAATTGTTATGCCGCCAACCGGCAGCGATACAGGATACAGAAACTTGGATATTGCTGGACAACTGTGGTTGTGGAATCGTCAGACTAAATTAGGTGTAGCATTTGACTCTTCAAGTGGTTTTCATCTACCTAATGACAGTGATCGCTCTCCTGATGCTGCATGGATACGTCAAGACAGATGGAATGCTCTCAGTATAGAACAGCAGGAAACCTTTGCCCCCATCTGTCCTGACTTCGTATTAGAACTACGGTCTAAAAATGATTCTATAGAAAAGTTACGCGCTAAGATGAGAGAATACATAGATAATGGTGCGCGTTTAGGTTGGTTAATCGATCGCAAAAATCAACAGGTAGAGATTTATCGCCCAGGTCAAGATGTGGAAGTGCTAAATCATCCTGTGAGTTTGTCAGGAGAAAGTGTTTTACCGGGGTTTGTATTGGATTTAACCGAAGTTTGGAGTTGACACAACTCACAACTCAGCACCGACTAAACGCCGCGCTACCGCTAACACAACTCAGCACTCTTCCAAAATGCGGTAGAATACAGCCCACTGTGCTTGTTGGGGTTTGGGTAATGACTTCTGTAATTAATGTGAATCTACCACAGCAGTCTTATGAGATTGCGATCGCATCTGGAAGTTTAGAACAACTTGGTCAACAGATGGCTGATTTGAAACTAGGCAAAAAAGTATTGCTGGTTTCTAACCCTACTATATTTAAGCATTATGGCGAAAGAGCCATAAATTCTCTAGAATCTGCTGGTTTTCAGGTAGCTAGCTATTGCCTACCAGCCGGAGAACGCTACAAAACCCCCAATTCTATCCAAAAACTCTACGATATCGCCCTAGAAAATCGCCTAGAACGTTCCTCTACGATGGTGGCTTTGGGGGGAGGCGTAATTGGCGATATGACTGGCTTTGCTGCTGCTAGTTGGCTACGAGGAATTAACGTTGTACAAGTGCCTACTACCCTCCTAGCAATGGTAGATTCGGCAATTGGTGGCAAAACAGGCGTAAATCATCCCCACGGTAAAAACTTAATTGGGGCATTCCATCAGCCACGTTTAGTATTAGTTGACCCAGACGTGCTAAAAACCCTTCCCATGCGTGAATTTCGGGCAGGTATGGCAGAAGTAATTAAGTACGGCGTAATTTGGGATGCTGAGTTGTTTGCCCAAATGGAAGCTAGTAAACACCTCAATCAATTGCGCTACATCAAACCAGAATTAATCAACGCTATTCTCACCCGTTCGTGTCAAGCCAAAGCCGAGGTTGTGGGTAAAGATGAAAAAGAAGGCGGACTACGGGCAATTCTTAACTATGGACACACTATTGGTCATGCGGTAGAAAGCTTAACTGGTTATCGGTTAGTCAATCACGGTGAAGCCGTGGCTATTGGCATGGTAGCAGCAGGCCAAATTGCTCTGAAATTGGGAATGTGGCAGCAGGAAGACACAGAACGTCAAAATGCCCTGATTCAAAAAGCAGGCTTACCGACAAAGTTACCAGAGGGTTTAGATATTGAAGGAATTATTGATGCACTGCAACTAGATAAAAAAGTTAAAAACGGTAAAGTGCGGTTTATCCTACCCACCCAAATGGGTGTAGTCACAATTACCGACGAAGTACCAACAGAGATTATTCGCCAAGTTTTAGAGGCAATGTAAATTACGAATTACGTAAAGCCTGCGGTATAGCTGCGCTTAGAGCGTAGCAGGGCGCAGCCCATTACGAATTACAAATTAGCTAAAATCTAACTAGCCGCCTTCTGGTTTTTGCTATGCTTCTCCAAGCCGACAATCAACTGACTTTGCAGGAGTTCTTAAATCTCCCCCCAGGTGAGGGAGATACCACCTACGAACTCGTTGATGGTAAATCAATTCCTAAAATGTCACCGAAAAAACACCACTCTAAACTAACTCGCGCCCTACTTAATTTAATTGAACAATCATGTGAAGGCAAAGGAGAAGTTTATCCAGAATTATCTGTAGCATTAACCCGTCGAGGAAAAGACTGGCTACCCGTACCAGATTTATTGTACATTTCTAATGAGCGTTTACCCTCCGACTGGGAAGAAGAGGGAGTTTGTTCTGTACCTCCTGATTTAGTAATTGAAATTATCTCTCCTGGACAAACCTTTGGACAAATGGCAGCCAAAGCGCAAGACTATCTAAACGCCAATGTGCTGCGAGTGTGGGTGTTAGACAGCAAAGCCAGAAGTATTACTGTTTTTTATCCAGATGCAGCACCAAAGACTCACATGGGAGATGAATTAATTACAGATTCTCTATTACCAGAATTGCAATTTACAGATGAACAGGTATTTCAAAAAGCAAAAATTCCTTTAAAGTAAAATTTTTGGCTCATCGTGTACTAGCACATATATAGGAGTTGACAGTTGACAGTTGACGGTAGCTCACGAAAAAGTAGGTTTTTAAGCCTCTCTCCTGGCAGGGGAGAATTACCCTGCGGGGGTTTTAAAATTAATCGAACTCATCTTAATCTATCGGGTAACGGCTATAAATAAATATTTGAGCATTGCTGGTATTTTTTCCCGATGCTGCCAAAGACTGAAGGGATATATAAATTAGTAGATGCACCTTAATTAAAAGCAAGCCCTTCAGTCTTTGGCTGGGGGCTTTTATTATCTGAATAAGGATGGTAGCCAACTAGGTGCTAACCACAAGCCATAACCAATAAATCCAAATAGTATGGTAATTAAAATAGTGATGATGTAACTAACACAAATTAGTAACCCATCAGATTCAATAGTGGCGACTGTCAGTAGTAAAATACCAACCGTGGGGATGGGATTAGTAAATGGAACTGGTGACATGAGTAACAGTGTCAGCCAAGAGATACACAAGCCATTGACTCGCCAAGTTAAGGGATGTTCGGCGATTTTAGTCAAACGAGGGCGAGTAATTTTCTCTAAGATTTTGGTGACGCGGCGGAGGTTTTGTAAAATTAACTGAGCAAAAGGGCGAGGGAATTTATAGCGAGCAATTCTTTTAGGTAGCCAAGGCGATCGCCTACCGAGTATCATCTGTATAGATAACATTAAACAAGCAGCACCAAAAGGCCCTGCTAAACCTGGCGGCATAGGGAACAAAAAGGGTAAAACTAATAAAACAATGACTAAGCTAAAACCCCGTTCCGAAGTTTCCGCCAAAATATCACCGAGAGTCAAATGCTGTTCGGTCAATCTTTGTAGTAGTAATTTAATCTCTTGAGAAAATCTCACATGAATTTGGCGTGAGTTGATGTGAGTTGCCACAATGCCCCGCTATAGATAGCTAAAAGAGAATTAAGTTGAAATACAAATGCACCCGTTATCATTCCTTACAATTCCTCAGCATATCAGATTCTCTCTTAGCTATCTACCGCAGATATAGGTATTAGTTAATGGTCTATGGGCATTGGGCAATTCAATGCGTGGATTTTTAATTGGCGATTTTAGATTGGGATATCAATCTAAAATTTTTTGTCTCCCTTGTCTCCAATCCCTAAGTGTTCTTTAATTTTGAATTTATTTCTTCACTCCCTAAACTGGCGGAACGAAAACAGCTACAGCTTTAGGAATAACACGGAACTTAGCCGGGGTGTATGTAGTAATTTCTCCATCGGTATTAATCGGGCGCGGTTTATGTGTATAAACTTCTATTTCTTGTCCAGATAAGGCGCGGACATTTTGCCGATGAATATGTCTCCCGTTTCGCATAGCAGGTAGCAACGGAATCATTTGCCACCAATGTTTAATTTCTAAACTATAAAGGTCTAATCTTTGGTCATCAATTTTAGCATCGTGAACTACAGCCATACCACCACCGTAATAACGACCATTACCTACAGCAATTTGCACTGTTTTGACTCGGAAGCATCTATCTTGCACGCGAATTTCTGCGCTAAAGGGTCGAGATTCCCAAATTACCTGTAATGCTGTAACTGCATATGCCAAAATTCCCCAGCGTCGTTTAAACTCTTTAGTCAGTTTTTGGGTAATTTTTACACTCAATCCTAAGCTGGCAACGTTAAAAAAGTGTTTACCATTGACCCATCCTAAATCAATACGTCGTAATTCTCCAGAGGCTATTGTTTTACAAGCTTCTGGTAGAGAGTTAGAAATACCTAAAGTCTTCGCTAAATCATTGGCAGTTCCTAAAGGTAATATTCCTAAAGGTAACTGAGTCTCTACTAAAGCATCTACTACGGCATTAAGAGTACCATCACCACCACCAACGATGACTAAATCCACATGATTTTTATATTTGTGTATGATATGAGCCAAATGTTTGGGGTTTTCTGTAGATTCTTCAATTAATTCCCAGCCAAATGTTTGCAGGTAATTAATTGCTTCCAAGAGACGTTTTTGTCCCTGGCGGGCATGACGATTTACTAATAGTAATGCGCGGGAACTCATGGGGAGTTTTCTTTAAAGGTAATATATCGAACTTATCCACAGCTATCAGCTCACTTTTACTGGCATTCTGCATTGTTTGGTGGTTTAAATTACCAAAAACATGGTGACAATAGTAGCGGCATAATCTAGCTTAACGCGATTATCTATAACTGGGTTCATGCTTGAGTATGGAATATAAAAATTAGAGGGAGTAGAAATTTTATATAGCAAATTGACCATCCCGGTTCTTAGAAAAATTGGAACTCTGAAGTTTCAATAAGGATAGTATCAAATGTCAGTTAATTTTGTATCACAGGCAAGATTATCCATAAACAAAAATCTATTTTTATACAAGGACTCACTTATAAATTACTCTTAATTATTTCCCTGTTTCATATTTCTAAATTTATGAGATTTAACTAAGCATATTAGGTAATGAAAAATCTATTTTTTTGTATATCACTATATTAGTATTGACAATGCAGGTTTCTGCACTATTACTTACATAATCATTAAAGAAGCCAGGTTTTTCAAGCCAATATCATGGCAGGAATTGAATTGCAATACAGTTTTCTGCAAATTTAACTGCAAGATTGAGCAATTATCAGTGATAAAGCTTGCATTATAGTCAGCAGAAAGGGTGAAGGAATAATTCTTGTAATTTTTTTAATCTGTTTTGTGTCGCTCAAAATTGAGCAGCAACATTCTTGTCAGTTCTAACATAAAGCCAATAAATTCTCATTAGGAGAAAAATCATGTTGAGAAAAATGGTAGTATCTTTATTGACATCTGTTGGGATATTAAGCCTCAACGCTAACTCTGCATTAGCGGAAAGACCTGTTGATTTTAGATACTACAAAACTCTTTACCCATCAAGTTGTAATATTGCGATCGCAGGTGAAAGATATCGTTGCGACTATACAGTCGTTGGGGCTTTCAATGATGCTAGTGCCAATATTAAGCTATGCTCAACCCGCGATTGCTTAATTCTGATCCTTACTCCTACTCAACTAGCTAATGTCGCTGATGGTAACTATTTTTACATTCGCCAAATGGCATGGCAAACTGGTAATTCTATTACTCGTCAATGGAATGTATCTCTAACTTGTAGTTCTAGTGCTGATAGTATGGGATGTATAGGAGAAGTGGAAAATGGTAGTGCGATCGCAATTTATGTTGAGTAGTATTTGAATTAATTGCTTGCAAGCGTGATATTTTAGACTTAACCCAAGTAATAATACTCGATGTATTAATCATTTACTCCCAAATTGTGGAAAATATTGTCCAAAAACTGAAGTTTGTTAGTAAAAGTGAAGCCCAGGAATAGTCCTAAGAGCCACCAGCACTTGAAATAATATTAATTAATCATAGTTTTATTTATTATGTTTCGGAAGTTTTGTACGTGAACTATTTAAGTTTGTACGCATAAGTAACGCCGTAATCTTACGACAAATGTAGTCATGAAAACTGCTGCCAATTGCAACTTTACATAGATTGAGATCAATTGCAATACAGTTTCCTGCAATCTTACATACATGATGGTGCATAGATAAATACCAAATATTGCATCTCAGACAGCATTTAACTGAATGACTAATTTTTATACTTC
This sequence comes from Anabaena sp. UHCC 0399, assembly GCF_034931465.1. NCBI lineage: Bacteria > Bacillati > Cyanobacteriota > Cyanophyceae > Nostocales > Nostocaceae > Anabaena > Anabaena sp. UHCC 0399. The sequence goes on from NZ_JAYGGZ010000011.1 coordinate 25,889, forward strand.
CTTTATTCTGTGAATTTAAGAAGGTTGCAATTTGCCACTAATAGCTAATGAATTATTAGCTATTAAGAATTCAGCATCTCTAGATCATCAGACTAACTTTTCAATATCAAAACATTTTCACAATTAAAGAGACAAACTTATGACTACTATTCCTTCTGATCCCTTATTTCAGTATCAATGGTATCTCTACAACCAAGGACAATCCGGCGGTACTCCTGGTATGGATCTCAACGTAGTTAATGTTTGGGATGACTATACAGGGCGAGGTGTTCTAGTTGGTGTGATCGATGATGGATTTGATTATACCCACTATGATTTGGATAATAATTACGATACAACGAAAGATTATGACAGCCTTAGTCAAGATTCTGATGCCTTCCCCACTCTATTTGATGATAATCACGGGACATCGGTAGCAGGTATCATTGGTGCTGAGGCTAATGGAGTTGGCACTGTGGGTGTAGCTTTCAATGCCAGGATTACAGGCATTCGGGCTATTCCTGGTTCTATAAATACTGCAACTGATGCTCTGACGCGTGCTGCGAGTTTTGATGTTGTCAATAATAGTTGGGGTTTTGGAGCTAATTTTTTTCTCGATAATTTTTATACTAGTCCACAAGCAGGACAAGCGATCGCTAATGCTGTTACTAATGGACGTAACGGATTAGGCACAGCGATCGTATTTGCCGCCGCAAATGACCGTGAGCAAGGGGATAACACCAACTATCACAACTTTCAGAACTCTCGCCATGCCATTACTGTAGCTGCACTTGATGATGATGGCTTCGCATCTTCATACAGTACACCTGGTGCTTCGATTCTTGTTTCTGCTTTTGGTAGCGATTCATTTGGCAGTATTGTGACTACAGACCGTAGAGGATCTGCTGGTTATGATTCAGGAGACTATAACTACGAGTTTAACGGCACTTCAGCAGCAGCTCCAATGGTTTCTGGGGTAGTCGCCTTAATGCTGGAAGCCAATCGTAATTTAGGTTATCGAGATATACAAGAAATTCTCGCCTATTCAGCTCGCCAAAACGATTTCTATAGCATAGGGGGAAATTACGTTTGGCAAATTAACGGTGCTAACAATTTGAATGGTGGGGGTTTACACGTCAGTCATGACTATGGATTTGGCTTGGTAGATGCTCTTGCTGCTGTGCGTTTGGCTGAGACTTGGCAAAAACAGAGCCGATTTAACAACGAGCAGTCTCTTTCCTATAATTCAGGTAATTTAGGCTTGACTGTTCCAGATAACGATGAGGCAGGAATTAGTCACACTTTTACTGTGGCGGCTGGTTTAGATATTGATTGGGTAGAAGTAGAACTCAATCTGACTCATCCCTATCGGGGTGATATAGTTGTTTTCCTGACTTCTCCTAGTGGGGTTCAGAGTGTTCTGGTTCATCAACCTGGTAATAAGGAAGATGAGGGAGACAATATCGTGTTTAAACTCTCTAGCACGCAACACTGGGGAGAAAGCAGTGCTGGCAATTGGACTCTTACAATCCAGGATTTAGGCCCCACAGATATCGGCATTTTCAATAGTTGGAAATTAAATTTATACGGTGATACAGATACTATCAATGACACTTATTTCTACACCAATGAGTATGGTTTTTATGGCTCAACTACATTAACGGATAGTTCAGGTACTGATACGATTAATGCGGCGGCGATTACTTCCAACTCTTACCTAAACCTGAATCCAGGTTCTACAAGTATCCTCAATGGGACTGTCTTAACCATCAGTACAGGAACTACAATCGAAAATGCTTTTGGTGGCGATGGTAATGACACAATTATCGGTAATAGTGCTGCTAACGTTTTGCATGGTGGTAGGGGTAATGATACTCTCGATGGCGGATTAGGTAACGATACACTCAGGGGTGGCAGAGGAAACGACACATACATAGTCAATAGCACTGGGGATATAGTTACAGAAAACGCCAATGAAGGTACAGATACAGTTCAGTCAACTGTTACTTATACCCTGGGTGCGAATGTCGAGAATTTAACTCTCACTGGTACATCTGCTATTAACGGCACAGGTAACAGTCTGAACAACACGATCGCCGGTAATAGTGGTAATAATAGACTCAATGGCGGTGCTGGTAATGATTTTCTGACTGCTGGTGCTGGTAATGACACCCTTGATGGTGGTACAGGTAATGACAGAATGCTTGGTGGCGGGGGTAACGATATCTACATTGTTGATAGTATGGGAGATTACGTTTCCGAAAATGCCAACCAAGGTACGGACTTAGTTCAATCTTCTGTTAGCTATACATTGGGTAATAGTTTAGAGAATTTAACTCTCACTGGTACATCTGCCATTAACGGTACTGGTAATCATCTTAACAACACTATTACAGGTAACAGTGGCAACAATACCCTAAACGGCGGAGATGGTAATGATACTCTTAATGGTGGAGCGGGTGTTGATACTCTCCTCGGCGGTAAGGGCAATGACATCCTCGTTGGTGGTACTGGTAACGATACACTAACAGGGGGTGTAGGACGCGATCGCTTTACTTTCAATTCCCGTAGTGAAGGTATCGACAGAATTACTGATTTTACCGTGGTTGATGACACTATCGTTGTCTCTGCGGCTGGCTTTGGTGGGGGGTTGGTTGTAGGCGCGGCGATCGCGGCTAGTCAATTTTTCCTTGGTTCAGCAGCTACTACAAGTAGTCAGAGATTTCTTTACGACCGAAATAACGGTGCTTTGTTCTTTGACCAGGATGGCACAGGTGCGATCGCTAAAATTCAATTTGGTACACTCAATACGGGACTGTCCCTAACGAATGCAGATATTTTCGTTAATGCTTGACATCCTCTCCCGCTACACTACAAGCGGTGTAGCGGGAGAAACCCAAGTAGTGAGTCTTGGGTTTCTGTTTCCTTCCCTTCGGGTTCGCCTGTTGCTCCATTTGGGGAGACCCCAAGACCGCACCGGACTTACCATTACTGGACTTTCGCAACTGCCCTTTAGACTTCGCTACCGCTAACAGCACTAATACCGACGTGGTGTATAGACAGAAAAACTACCATCGCTGCGGTTAATAATTCTAGTTTGACTAGAACCGACAATAATCACGGTTCGCATATCTGCAATACCTGGTGTTAACTGTTCAAGGGTAATTACTTGCACTGTTTGCTTTGGTCTGCCGAGATTTCGTGCTAAAACTACCGGAGTATTGGGTGTTCTATAACGCAACAAAATATTTTTCGCGTCAGCTAATTGCCAAGTGCGCTCTTTAGAAACAGGATTGTAAAAGGCAATGGCGAAATCAGCTTGAGCAGCAGCAGCAATACGTTGTTCTATAATTGACCAAGGCTTCAAAATGTCAGATAAGGAAATCGCACAAAAATCATGTCCTAATGGTGCGCCAACGGCGGCGGCGGCGGCTTGCATGGCGGAAATTCCCGGTGCGACGTGAATATCAATAGTGTCCCATTCGGGCTTGTGGTGGTGGTCGAGGACTTCAAACACGGCAGCCGCCATTGCATAGATACCAGGGTCGCCGGAAGAAACTACGACTACATACCGTCCAGTCGCAGCTAAATCTAAGGCCATACTTGCGCGTGCGATTTCTTCGCGGTTGTCTGACTCATGGCGTTGTTTTCCCACTGCGAGAGAACCTACTAAATCTAGATAAGTTTTGTAGCCTACTAAGTCAGTGGCAGATTTGAGAATTTCTTTGACTTCCGGTGACATCCATTGAGAACTACCGGGGCCTGTACCGATAATCGCTAAACGTCCTCGTGGCTGACCGATGGTGTTGGGGTCTATGGGTTGGGGGGAAATAGCGATCATCGCCATCTGGGATGAAGTGGAAATTAATTTACCATCTTTACCTGTTGCTGCTAGGGCTATTTCTTGCGCTTTTAAGTCTTCATGGAAAAAGCGAGTCGGGACACTGTAGAAACTGGCGATGGTATGTATATTTGGGTTAGCGGCGATAGCGATGGGTGCAAATATGCCGGCGATAGATGCGGGGGCGATGTCTGCATTTGCTAGTAATGCTTGTACTGAGTCTAGAGTAACATCAGTGTGAGTGATGGCGATCGCAACATTTTTGGGATGATATACCAGACAGTTAGCTGTAGGAGTCACACAGCGTTCTGTGACTCGAATAGTTAAATCACCGTTGGGGTCAATGGGTAACTGACTATTACTTAACCAAGGTGCAGTTCCTTCTAACTTTACCTGCTCCCCTGCTAATAAATCAGAGATAAATTTTTTAGCATCCTCTGGGTTGGCTAAATGATACTCAGGGGGAGGGGATAACAACGCCGTGCGGAAACGGATATCGCCTGTAGTGGTAATTGCTGCTTGGGTATCCAGTACCTCAGCAATGCGCCGTGCTAAATCATTGACTCCATTGAGTCCCCCCAAAAGCGGGACAACTGCGCTACCATCCTCAGCCACCGCTAACACTGGCGGTTCTTGGCGTTTGTCGGAAATTAGGGGTGCTAGGGTTCTGATGAGAATACCCGCCGCACAAATACCAATTAGGGGTGTTCCTTCAGCAAACAATTCCCGCAGTGTGTCGCCGAAATTAGTGAAGCTGATATCAACCTCTGAGGTGCGACCTGCTAAACCGTATAGCGTCGCCCCTGGTAAGACGGTGATGATTTTGCGGGCTAGTGCTACGCTATTTTGACTTAATACTACAACGGCAGGTGCAACCTTATTCATGGAATTTCTGGAACTTGGGAATGGATATCTTAGTTAATCTTCTTCAAATCAAACCACAGATGAATAAATATCATCTTGTGCTAGCAGTCTAGTATTTCTTGAATAACACTCTTCAAATCTGTATCGGCAGGACGTTTTGTAAACTGCTCATGACTATAAATCCAAACAAGCTTGATTGTAGAGGTAGTAGCATTAACCAAATACATCAATCTAATTTGTCCTGAAGCTCCCTTGGAAAATCTCAGTTCCAACTTATGAAATGTCCATTCTTCAGGTAGTCGAATCTTTCCCGGTAAAGGTTCTTGACGGGAGTTGTAGGGATAGGGGTCTTCTAGCAAATCTTCCAAAACCTGGGCGACTAATTCAACAAAACCATTTCCATGAAACTTTGCAAGTTTTTTAAAAGAACGCTGAAAATTATCAGATTTCTCAATCGAGAAGGGAGTTGAGCCAGTCACGGACTTCTCCTTTAGCAATACGAGTTGAGGATTCTGAATTACAACTGTCTTCCAACACTTTAGACATTATAGGCTCATAAGCAGGATTTTCACGCTCTATTAAATCAAGCTTTTGATAACCTAATGCCTTCATATCTTCCAGCAAAATTGGCTGAGTTGAACTAGCATCTGAAGATAAACCCTTGCGTGCTTTTATCCACGGAAACTCTAAATGAGTCATATTACTGAGTCGGTAAGCATGATAGCCACCAAAATATTCCCAGATTTCTTCTAAAACCTCTTTCTGCTCATCAGGAATCTGTGATAGAAATTCTTGTCCAGGTATAGGTAATTGTTGTGCTTCAAATTCACTGTAAAACCCGTAAGCAGGAGGACACACAGGCCCGTATCGCCATGCTTGAATTTCTTCATCAAACAATGGCTGATTATACAAGGCTAAATGCAAGCTTTGTGAATAGTACAGAAGCTTTTGAACTTTCATATTTGTCATTTCTGCTTCGATACCATCTTCGTAGGCTCTCACAATAAAGTAGCGAGCCACGTCTAGACAATTAATCATAGGTCAGACCCGCAAACTGAATCAAGCTCACTAACATAGCAAATAAATCTCATATTAGCGCGTCTACATACTATATTAACCAATAATTGCTATTACATAGTACAAAAATACTAAATATTTTTAGCTGGTATGAGTTGATCAAATAGGCTGTAGAAATCCATTTTTACCAAACTTCTATAACCGACTCTTACTAGGTATAACAATCATGGCAAAGTAAGGTACTTCAGCCGGATCAACCTCATCTATGGGTACAATCCTTTGGTGTGCTGTTGTTGCCCGTTCAATATATAACGCCCGTGATGCTAATCCTAATTTATACAGGATATCTCGCACCTTTGTAAAGTGGCGACCGAGTTTCATAATGGCTGCTGCATCAGTTGTCAGCAATTTTGTGGTGAGTTCTTCGGCTGGGAGGGGTGCAGGTAAAACTGTGAGAACATCGTTGTAGTAGGTGAACGGTACACCCAAGGACACAGCACACGCCATTAATGAAGATACTCCGGGGACGACTTCCGTTTGGTAGTGTTCAGATAGGCGTGTAAATACATACATAAATGAGCCGTAAAAAAACGGGTCGCCTTCACACACTACTACTACATCCCTTCCGGCTGCTAGATGTGCGGCGATGGGTGCAACTTCTTGGTCGTAAATTTCCTGGGCTTTTTCTGGTTCTAAGGCGCGGGGGAGGTGATAGGCTACTTCGATTTGTTCGCCTGTGAGATATTGAGAAACGATCGCTCGCGCTATACTCTCTTTATCTGTGGCTGACTGATAGGCAATCACGGGTGCAGCACGCAATAGCCGCAAGGCTTTCAGGGTCAATAGTTCTGGATCTCCTGGCCCTACACCAACTCCATAGAGACGACCTTTAGCTGTCATAATTATTCTGCCTCCGTTGCGAGGGCGTTAACTGCGGCTGCGGCGATCGCACTGCCACCGCGCCGACCATGTAAAGTTAAAAATGGTACATTGCGGCTATCTGCTGCCAGTGCGGCTTTTGATTCGGCTGCTCCCACAAACCCCACGGGAAAACCTAAAATTACCGCAGGTTTGGGACATCCTTGATCTAGCATTTCCAGTAATCTAAATAATGCTGTGGGTGCGTTACCAATGGCGACAACTGCCCCCTCTAGATAAGGTTGCCATAATTCCAAAGCCGCCGCCGACCTAGTATTACCTAACTTTTTCGCTAATTCTGGGACTTCTGGCTCATTGAGGGTGCAGATAACTTGGTTATTGGCAGATAAGCGTTTCCTTGTCACTCCGTCAGCTACCATGCGACAATCACACAAAATCGGTGCGCCTGCTGCTAGTGCTGCCCTGGCTGACTGTACTGCCGTTGCTGAATATCCTAGGTCTGTGACGATATCCGTCATTCCACAGGCATGGATGAGACGCACTGCAACTTTAGCTACATCTGCGGGTAGTATATCTAGATTGGCTTCCGAACGAATGATGGCGAAGGAATTACGGTAGATTTCATTGGCATCGCGGATGTATTCAGGCATGGAGTTCGGATGAGAAAATAACTGTTGTAGTTGGGCGGGTGGGTAGCGGTTGGCAAATTCCCCAAAAGATTCGGCGGGATTTAAGCGTTTGTTTTTATACACATTTAACATCTGCTCCATGAGGGCGGGTAAGTCGGTAAAGCTTACATCATCATAGAGTTCACGTCCAAATTTTTGGTTACTGTCTCCCACATAGACTTGATAGCGTTCCTCACTGACACCGAGTAAAGCAATATCACTTTTACCATGCTGGGCGCAGGATTTTTCACAGCCGCTCAGGTGGATATTTACGGGATGTTCTAAGTTGACGCGGGATTGGAGATAGTCTGCTAATACTAAGGCGTGAGTTTTGGTATCTGTCGCCGCAGCTGCACACCCCTGATTACCAGAACAAGCTACTAAGGCACTTTTAATGTTAGTTGGTGAGGCATCTAATTTTAAATCAGTGATTTCTCTTTGAACCTCAGTCAGTCTGTGTTGGGGAATGTCTGTTAGTAGTACATTCTGCCAGGGGGTAAGTCGGAGTGTTCCATTACTGTATTTTTCGGATAAGTCGGCTAAACCTCGTAGTTGCTGCGTTTCTAAGCGGCCTAGGGGTAATACTATGCCGATGTAATATAACCCTGGTTGGCGTTGGGAATGGATACCGATGTGGTGATATTGGTTGTTTGACCTCTCCCCTACAAGGGAGAAACTTTTCTCTTTCTCCCCCTTCCCTACTAGGGAAGGGGGTAGGGGGGTTAGGTTTCTTCTCCTCAACGGAAATGATAATTGCGGCTCAACTTGTTTTAGGTAGTTATCTAAACCCAGGTGATTGATTACTTCTCTGAGTCTTGGTTTACGTTGAGTATGGGGATTGATTTTCTCACGCAGAGGCGCAGAGGCGCAGAGAGGATGAGAGTGAGTTAGATAGATATCTGTTAAGGTGGCTAGGACTGATAGGGATTGCTCTGGTAATATTAAGATCCCGGTGTCGGTGGGGGGTTTGCCTTTTGCGCCTGCACTGAGATAGAGGCGGAAGTAGGTTTTATTGTCTATTGCTACCGCGCTCAATGTGATATCGTTGGGGCGATCGCCAACGGAAACTAAACCACCACCATCAAAACAGACGCTAAATTTTGCGGATAGTCCTGATAAGGTGGAATGTTGGGTAATGTAGTTGTCCCAGTTTTGGACGAAGGGGCGGGTATCGATGAGTTCTTGGGGGTCAATACCAGCTGTGGGACTGGTCATAATGTTGCGGATTTGGTCTACACCACTGTTGTTAGAACCTAATCCTAAGTTCTGGAGTTGTTGGAGGACTTCAGGTTCTATCCCTTGGCGAATTTCTCGGATTTGCAGGTTGGCGCGGTTAGTTACGTCTATGTAGCCACCGCCGTATTTGTCGGCGATATCTGCGATCGCCTGACATTGTTTACTATTAATTATGCCCCCTGGTATTCTGATGCGCGATAAGATTCCATCTTGGGCAGGTGTGGCATAAAATAAACCAGGGCAAGGGGTAGAACCAGACAGCAAAACTCCAACTCCTTCCCTGTGCGACGCAGGGAGTAGACGACGGACGATCTCTTGAAGTTGGCATTCTGACTCAAAAACTTTTTTGTTTTATTACAGCTGCGGCACAGTCCCGGAATCTCACCAGAGTTTCCCAACTTCAAGTTTTAGTAATTTAACATGATCAGGCATTCAGAAAATTGAATGCTTCATATTATTTTGATCAACCTGACAAATCTGTAGATGTATGTTTTTTTACAGATGCTTGATTTTTTCTCTGTTTGCCCTTGCGAACCGCTATAGATCCTAAAACAGCACCGACGGCTAGCTGAGATAAGATCATTGATGGCTCAGGAACTAATGTTTTATGAGCTAGGTTGCCAATAAATCTATGCGCAGCACTGGTAGGATGTAGGGCATCCCAAAATAGATACTCATCTGGATTGTCACAAATTTCGGGTGGTGGTGAGGAAGGATTAGCAAATAGCGGAGAGTTCATTAAGCAAGGATCTTTGACATTTGTCAAATTAAACTTTGATGGTGTAATAATGGCTTGTTGAAATAGAGAACCTGCATCCAATGTTTTGAGCTTAATTCCAGGCTGGTTAGGATTAGATTGCCCAAAAGCTTGAGAAAATAAGAAATTATGTCCCAAACTTAATTGATTCAGTCCCTCAGAAACTACTTGACCTTGACTGGTAGCAATTGGTGTGCTGCCCAAAAGTGGTAAATTAACAACTAAAAAATTGCGTGCGCCAAAATTATAAAGTGTATCAACCGCACCAACTAAATTAGCAACTGGCTGGTTGGGATTTGTCACTCCAGCACCTACGTAATCGTTTGCACCAGCCCATAAGATATAAAGTGCTTGTGAATCAGCAATGGGATTCGCTTGTATAAATTGAGTAATTTGTTGTGTTAATCCTACGTATCCAGGGAGTCCAGGAATCGGAAAAGTGTTTTGATCACCAGTGGTAGCACTATTCACAGCAAAGTTAATACCTGTAGGGCTATTCCCGCCGGCAAGTTGAGATACTGGAGGTAAGGGTAATCCTAATTTCGATGCTAGTTGATCTAACCAGATGGGGCCGTTAGAAAATCGCCCATTAAAGTAACCAACCTGACTGGGAGGAAGGCCTGGTATGATTGCGGAGGAGTTGCCTGTATCGGTAAGACTATCACCAAAAGCGTATATGCTGCTGAAGTTGGCTGCTTGCGCTGCGGTGGGCATCACAGCTACAAATGTTAGGGGTAGGGAAGTAAAAACGATGGTTTTGCATATTTGATTGATAAAGTTTTGTAAGTGCATGATCTATGTCCTCTACTACTTAAGTAGGTATAATTAATTTCATTTGACACTAATTTAGGTACTCTTCAGGAAATTTATAGTTAAATTTCAACATTTATGTTTGATAGTGTTGTTGAATACTTAAGTTTTGAGAAAGGTGGGGAACGCAGAGGATCGCAGAGGTTAACGCGGAGGTACGCAGGAGGTTATGAGGGGGAAGTGGCTGTCTATTATAGGTGTTGGTGAGGATGGGTTGGCGGGATTGAGTGCGATCGCTTGTTCTCTGGTGGCTGAAGCTGAGATAATTGTGGGAGGCGATCGCCATTTGGCTATGTTACCTACTGATGATGCACGGGAGAAAATATCTTGGTCTTCTCCTATTAGTGGTTCTATAGACGCAATTATTCAGCGTCGGGGTAGGTCGGTGTGTGTATTAGCCAGTGGTGATCCTCTCTGTTATGGGGTGGGTGCTACTTTGATACAACACATTCCCATTTCGGAAATGACTATTATCCCTGCGCCTTCAGCTTTTAGTCTCGCTTGTTCCAGATTGGGATGGTCTTTAACTGAGGTGGAAACTTTGAGTTTATGCGGTCGTCCCCCGGCTTTGCTGCAATCTTATATCTATCCTGGTGCGCGGTTGTTAATTTTGAGTGCAGGGAAAGATACGCCAGGGGTTGTGGCGGAAATTCTGAGACAGCGCGGTTTTGGTAGCAGTCAAATCACTGTTCTGGAACGGATGGGCGGTGTTCATGAAAGGATAATCACAGCAACAGCCGCAACATGGGAGACAGAAGATATTGCAGATTTAAATGCGATCGCAGTACATTGTCTTGCTGATGCTGGAATTATACCTTTATCTAGGCTACCAGGATTACCAGATGACGCTTATCACCATGATGGACAGCTAACGAAACGGGAAGTTAGGGCTGTGACTCTCTCAACCCTCGCACCCACACCAGGACAATTACTTTGGGATGTAGGCGCGGGTTGTGGTTCTATATCTATAGAATGGATGCGAACTCATCCCAGATGTCAGGCGATCGCTATTGAACAAAATTCTACTAGACTGCAATATATTGCTGATAATGCCGCCGCTTTGGGTACTCCCAATTTAAAAATCGTTGAGGGGAAAGCACCATCAGCCCTGAAAGACTTACCCCAACCAGACGCTATCTTTATTGGTGGTGGAGTCACAGCCGATGGATTATTTGACATTTGTTGGCAAGCATTACGCCCCGGCGGACTTTTAGTTGCTAATGTCGTCACTATAGAAGGTGAGCAAACCTTATATAAATGGTATGAAAAAGTAGGCGGCAGTTTCACCCGCATAGCTATTCAACGGGCAGAACCTATCGGTAAATTTTTAGGCTGGAAAGCAATGGCGAATGTTACGCAATTCGTAATTCGTAATGGACTGCGTCCCGCTACGCTAACGTAATTCGTAATTGGGGATGAGTAACTCTCTCCCCTGTCACCTATCCCTCAAACTTTCAACACTTGATCTAGTAAATTCCTCGCAGGTTGGGCTTTAGTCAGTGCTGTTTGATGGTCGCTATAAGCACGAACCAAACGAGATAGACTGTTTACGCCTGTTTTGAGTTGATCTAGTTCTTCACCAGCAACTAGTTCACCGTCTAGCATTCGCCCAATCAAAGGTTTGATATCGCCCACGTCTTGCCGAACTTTTTGCAGCTTTTCTAAAGCACTCAGTAAGCCTTTAAGAGAGTTTAAGATTTCATCAATATCTTGAACATCCTGTACATCCTGTACATCCTGCACATCTTCAACTGTTTCAGGCGTATCTTCTGTTGTCTCAGTCTCTTCAATCTCTGAAACTACAGGCAATTCTTGTACAGATGTTTCCGTTTCATTTTTCACCCCGGTTGTTTTTGCCATCAACGCTTCCTCTAGCAATTTTCCTTAGTCTACCAAGAAAGATAGGGGACAGGGGATTGGGCATGAGGGAGAAAGACCAAAGTAACATCTTGCGGTCTCTAGATTATCCCTATATTCCTAACCTCTCACATTGCTGATGTTGCGACGAGATTATCAGGAGTCACGGAAGTTAAACTTTGAACTGTTAACACAGAACAGGGCGCATGATGTAATACATAATTGCTAACGCTACCTAGGAAAAATTCACTTAATCCACTTAGTCCCCGACGACCTAAAACAATTAAGTCAGCGTTCCAACTCCGGCTAATGTCACATATAATCCGGCTGGGTTCGCCAAGTTCTTGAGTAAAATCTGCTGTTATGTTTTTAGCGATCGCTTGATTATTTAACAGGGTCAAAAACTCAATTCCCTCTTGCTTTAAATTTTCCCATTGACCTACATAATATTCCACACCATGAGTTTGAGAAGTACCATAGGTGCTTTGTGTTTCCATTGCGGAAGCATTCAGGTAATCATCATTAAAAGGTGAAATAACGTGTAGCAACAATAATTCGGCATTGTTTGCTGTTGCTAAATTTAGGGCGTTGTCAAAAACCTGCCGCCCCATGTCATTCTTGTTCAGCGCGACTAAAATTTTGTTAAACATAATTCAAAGTCCTGAGTCAATCGGTAAAAAATGGCGCGGTCAGTAAAAAACTCCTAAATCTCACAACTCTGTTTATAGGAAGAAAATTTGAGTTTCTTGTGAGGATGTTGGGTTTTTCCTCCCTATTTTCTCCTGCTTCCTCTACTTTCTTGTCTTCTCTTACCTATCGCCTATTATCTGTCCCCTAACTCTTAATTGAAAACTTCAATTTTAATGTACAAAAGTTACGAAGTATTGCTGATTATTGTTTTACTCACACAAAACTCATATTCCCTCATTATTCTCTAGATAGAAATACTTATTTTATGAAAAACTCTTTTCCTTTGAATTAGTTAATTCCAATCAATCAATCTTTAATAAGAGGATTTAAAGTTATGACTAACTGTCCTTGTTGTTCTGGTTTACTTTTACGGCATCTCCGTAATTCTCAAGTTCACTGGTTTTGCCGCCACTGTTGGCAAGATATGCCAGTATTTTACAGGGAAAACCCTGCTTCTTTAGTTGATATCCTTGTCAGTAATTTCTCTTACAGTTTTGATCAGCAACAATCTGATCAAAGACTTATGAGTGCTGAGTCCTGAGTCCTGAGTAATCTGTCAATAAATACTCTTTCCATCTCCCTTCGTTCACCTGTCACCTGTCACCTGTCACCTCAACTTTAGATAAAATGCTTAAACCCTCGAATCGATTCGAGGGTTCTAATTTTGTGGTTAATTTTGTAAAGTGAATTTATCAAGGATGCTATTAATGGGGATCATGGTTTAATGCTTCAGTCTTCTTCCCATTTTTCATGACTTAACAAGTCAATAATTCTATCTCTGAGCAAAAATTCATTTTTTTCTAACTCTAGCTCAAAGAATGGCCAATCACGGTCTGGAATATATTTACAGAGAGTATAAATTGGCTGTTGACGGTTAAGAAGTTTTTTGGAGACTAATTGACGGGCTTCATCCTTGATAACCTCAATATCATATTTGACAACAGTATTCATAGCTTGTTCCTTCGCTATTGATCAAGGAATTGGGAGTGAAAACAATAAATGTCTATACTCCACCTTAAACTTATCAAAAAATAGTGTAAATTGTGAGGACTCTAAAGATTAAAGCTTATTTGGGTTAGTTTGTTTTCATCCTTTAGATAGAATCATTCCCCAAATATTCGTGATAGTCTCTGCGTGGTATAAATGGATATACGTTTTAAGGTTTTTTAGATTTTTGCATTTTCAATTGCTGAGAACGCATAGCTTCGCGACCCAGAAGAAACATTCCCGTTACACCCAAACTGACAAACCAAATATATTGATACCAGTATTTGTGAATCTGCTCAATCGTACTCATTTTTGGGTGTAAAGTATTGCAATAAAGCAATAATACCAAAATCATCAAAGCCCCAAAACCAACGAAGCTTAAACCGACAAATATCCTCGCTGGTTGTAATTCAACATCACTAATTGTTTCTAAGTCAATTTTTGAGAGTTCCTGTAAATAGTCCTCAGCTAGAATTGAGGCTGCTTGTAAACTATTACTTAGCTTTGGAGGCAAAATTGTCGCAAGTGTGGCAACTGTAGGGCGACGGATGAACGCTTCAGTATCGCGCAACAATACCAATGGCTTATGTACTGTAGCAGTTTGGGCAGTGGCTTTGCTTTCAAAATCCATAGCACGCCTGAGAAACAACAGGATACAGGATTTGAACCTCGCATGACTTCTTGTCAGGCGATTCCTGCTTCAACGATCTCCGCCTGGGTTAATCCAGGTCTTCTAAGTTCTCCACAGGCGTTTAAAGCCTCCGGCGCACCGACGGCGGCTAAACTAATCTAAACACAAATCGAATTAAACATACCATATCAAATGGCACAAAAGCCCGGAATCCAATTCTTTTGACCGATGCCCATTTTAGATTGAAGAAAATCCAAAAACTCAAAGCCCCATACCCCATCGGGGTCAATCCAAAATCCAAAATCCGTTAACTTTCGGCTTCTGCCTTGAGGTAATATAGCAATGCTAAATCATTCCTGAGAGCCAAAAAAATTGGGGTTCTGAGTTTCGTAAGTCTCACAAATCAAATAGGATGGCGATAGTAGTTTTTTACTGGACAGAGTTAAATGAATGTCTGTTTTAGTCTCTGGTAAACTTTATTTAAAAAATAAAATTTTATTATATTAAATATTTATATATGAATGAAAAAACTATTAAAAGAATCTGGGATCAATTAAATAATACCAAGCTAATACGCTATGTATTACTTTTTGCATTGGGCTGGGGAATTATTCAAGTATTAAGCTATTTTGCCACAGTAATCGTTATTTTTATTTTTGCAGCTATTCTCGCATTTTTGTTGAGTTATCCAGTACGGTGGTCTGAGCGTTTTCTACCACATAGTATTGCAGTTATAATTGTTTTTTTACTCAGTTTACTTATTGTATTAGGGTTGGTAGCCACACTGGGTTTTGCAATTCTATCTCAAGGTCAAGAACTAGCAAATCAAGCACCTAAATTTCTAGATTCTGCCATTAGTATATTAGATAGATTACAAACTTTTTTGACGAATTTAAATTTTCGAGTCGATTTTAAAGCTATAGAAAATGAACTCCGAAATCAGGTATTATCATTTATTGGTAATGGTTTGGTGAATATACCGAATTTACTATTTAATTTCGTAGATTTGATTTTGATAGCAGTCGTAGCTTTTTTTATGTTGCTAGATGGTCAAAGAGTTTGGCGTTTTATTTTGAAGATTTTTCCGGAAAATATGCGGGATAAAATAACAGTAGCAATTCAACAAAATTTTTTAGGTTTTTTTTGGGGACGCTTATTATTATCTTTGTTTTTTGGAGTTTCAATATTTATTATATTCATTATTTTGCAATTACCTTATGCACTATTTTTGGCAGTGATCGCAGGTGTATTTGATTTAATTCCTGGCATTGGAGCTACAATCGGAATTGCTCTAGTTTCTCTCATTGTTTTACCTCAAGGAATTTGGGTAAGCCTAAAAGTATAATCGGTTGTGTCCTTCTCCAGCAAGTAGAAGAAAACTTACTCATGCCGCGAATTATGCAAGGCTCAATTAACATGAATCCAGTCTTTATGTTTTTTGCCTTATTAGTAGGAGCTAAGGTTGCAGGATTGGTGGGAGTTTTCTTATCCATTCCCTTAGCGGGAGTATTAATTAGCTTGTTTGAAATTGAAGAGATGCAGGGAGGGGGTTAAACCAATTCGCTATGATCCTCCCGCCCGGCTAACGCTCTAAGCGCAGCTACGCCGCAGACAAGTGCTGACTTGGAATATATGGAAGTGAAGCTAGGACAACCAGCCATCATTACCAGTGAATATGGCGATTTTACAGGCGAACTCAGGGGAACAGTCGAGCAAATCGGGCTGCAAATCTGTAAAACCCGCATCAATCAAAACCAAAATCACCCTACTGGTCTATCAAGTTAGTTTTGACTGTTTGTAGTAAGGACTTTAGTCCTGATTTTTCTAAGGACTAAAGTCCTCTCTACGTTCCCTGCGGGACGCTGCGCGTTCACGCAGTGTTCCGTAGGAAACGCGGAGCGTGTCGTAGACAGACGCTACGCGAACACTACAAACTTGCTTACCCCTCAATTCAAATTTGATGACCTACTACCCTACTTCTGCTAAAACGGGATCTGTATTCTATCAGACCTGCCATTTTTTTGCCTTTGAGTCCGATTACTTAGTATAAACACTGGTTTATCTTGCCTCATTATGGGGTGATTTACATCTAAAGACGGCAAACACCACATTAACTTTACGGTTGACCCTAATTACTCAAAGTATTAATTCTCATAAATTAGACAGAGTGAAAGCAGTTTAATCGATGAACCAACTAGAAACATACTTTAAAATTAACCGTCCCATCCATTGTTCGGGAAAACACCCTTCATGGACTGGCTACACAAGCTCAGTATATATATCAGCGTAACTTGGATTTACAACTCCAAAAGGTTATCGATGCTGAATGAACTGCTTTTTTAACTAGTTGGTTCAAAGATTAAATCTCTTATATTCCCATTCATTCATTTGTAGTTATACGGAGCCAGCACCGAAAATGGCAAAAGTAGTTGGAATTGATTTAGGTACAACTAACTCCTGCGTCGCAGTAATGGAAGGTGGTACACCAACGGTTATTGCTAACGCTGAAGGGTTTCGCACCACCCCCTCAGTAGTAGCGTTTGCTAAAAATGGCGACACTTTGGTAGGACAAATTGCCAAACGCCAAGCAGTGATGAATCCAGAAAACACTTTCTACTCTGTAAAGCGTTTTATTGGTCGTCGCTTTGATGAAGTTACTAATGAAGCCACAGAAGTTTCTTATAAAGTTCTCAGCAGTGGCGGTAACGTCAAGCTAGACTCTTCTGGTAAACAATTTGCACCAGAAGAAATTTCTGCGAAGGTTCTCCGTAAACTAGTGGAAGACGCTAGTAAGTATTTAGGCGAAACTGTCACCCAAGCCGTAATCACCGTTCCTGCCTACTTCAATGACTCCCAACGTCAAGCCACCAAAGATGCTGGTAAAATCGCTGGCATTGAAGTCATGCGGATTATCAACGAGCCTACAGCCGCTTCCTTAGCTTACGGCTTCGACAGAAAGAGCAACGAAACCATCCTGGTATTTGACTTAGGTGGTGGTACATTCGACGTATCTGTTCTGGAAGTAGGCGATGGCGTGTTTGAAGTATTGTCTACTTCTGGTGATACCCACCTTGGTGGTGACGACTTCGATAAAAAAATCGTTGATTACTTAGCTGAACAATTTAGAAAAGACGAAGGTATCGACCTCCGCAAAGACAAACAAGCTTTACAACGTCTGACTGAAGCCGCAGAAAAAGCTAAAATTGAGCTTTCTAGCGTTACTCAAGCAGAAATCAACCTCCCATTCATCACCGCTACCCAGGATGGCCCTAAACACCTGGATACGACTTTAACTCGTGCCACATTTGAAGAACTTTGCTCGGACTTAATTGACCGTTGCCGCATCCCCGTAGAAAATGCTCTCAGAGATGCCAAGTTAAACAAGAGCAATATTGATGAAGTCGTATTAGTTGGTGGTTCGACCCGTATTCCCGCAGTGCAGGATGTGGTCAAGCGGGTACTGGGTAAAGAACCCAATCAAACTGTTAACCCTGATGAAGTTGTGGCAGTTGGTGCAGCTATTCAAGCAGGTGTTCTGGCTGGTGATGTGACAGGTATCTTGTTGTTAGACGTATCACCACTATCCTTGGGTGTAGAAACCTTGGGTGGCGTGATGACCAAGATTATTCCTCGTAACACTACTATTCCTACCAAAAAATCAGAAGTCTTCTCGACTGCTGTTGATGGTCAAACTAATGTAGAAATTCACGTCCTTCAAGGGGAACGGGAATTTGCTAACGATAACAAGAGTTTAGGAACTTTCCGCCTGGATGGTATTCCTCCCGCACCTCGTGGTGTTCCCCAAATTGAAGTAACCTTCGATATCGACGCTAACGGTATCCTCAACGTCGCCGCGAAGGACAAAGGTACTGGTAAGGAACAATCTATCAGTATTACTGGTGCTTCCACCTTAGATAAAACCGACGTTGACCGGATGGTGCGTGAAGCCGAACAAAATGCGTCTTCGGATAAAGACCGTCGGGAGAAAATTGAACGCAAGAACCAAGCCGACTCCTTAGCTTACCAAGCAGAGAAGCAGCTGCAAGAATTAGGCGATAAAGTGCCAGCTGCTGATAAAGAAAAGGTTGAAGGTTTGGTAAAAGAAGTGCGGGAAGCCGTTGCGAAGGAAGATGACGAGCAAATCAAGAAGTTGACACCAGAATTACAACAAGCATTGTTTGCAGTTGGTAGCAACATCTATCAGCAAGCTGGTGGTGCTGCTCCTGGTGCTGAACCTCAAGATGGCGGTGCTACTCCTCCCTCTGATGGCGGTGATGATGTGATTGACGCTGACTTTACTGAAAGTAAGTAAGTGGGCAATGAGAGAGTAGAGAGTAGTTAAGTATAAACGGTGATAACCCCGGTTTCTTGAAAAAACCGGGGTTTTTGTTGTAAAAATTCTGTATGGTTTTCCCTCTGTTGAGTGCTATGACCGACCGACGGTCGGAGACCATCACCTACTGTGCTAATATTTTAGATACCAGAGTGGAGAAAACGCTGCAAAAATATTAACTTCAATTTCTCT
Organism: Anabaena sp. UHCC 0399; assembly: GCF_034931465.1. Lineage (NCBI taxonomy): Bacteria > Bacillati > Cyanobacteriota > Cyanophyceae > Nostocales > Nostocaceae > Anabaena > Anabaena sp. UHCC 0399. The sequence continues at coordinate 44,630 of NZ_JAYGGZ010000011.1, forward strand.
GATTTCCAGTAATTTCCTCACAAGGAGTATAAGCAATGGATTCATTGCTGCATAACCCGATCGCAGATATGTATGGGTCACAATTTCTATTGTTTTATGGCTCTGTCATTGCTATTACACTGTTAGCCTGCTGGCGGTTGGTGCAAGATCCCACTAAAAATCAGCCTCTGCGGTTAATTCCATCTGTTCCAGACCCCTACGAAATTGCTTATTTGCGTTTCCAAAAAGCGGGAATTGCTTATGTGGCATTATTTAACCTACTTGTGCAAGGTTATTTGCAAATTAGTGAAAAGTCCATCAGCCACGCACCCAATCATCCCGATGTTTCTCAATTAAAACCAATAGAACAGGAAGTATTTCAGAAATTTTCCGTACCTAGTGCAGCCATAACATCTTTAACGTCGGCAACCCAGAGTGTAGAATCATACTGCCATATCTATGAAGGGCAACTGCACAATGAACAATTGTTGTCTGCTGCCAATTGGCAAGAATGGAAGATGAAAGTTGGTTTAATTGGGGGGATGATTATTTTTAGCCTTGGTGGTTATAAGCTAATTATTGCTTTAGCTAAAGGACGGTATAACGTCGGCTTTCTGATTATTATGGGTGTAGTTTCTATTATCTGGCTTTTTGGGCAAGTTAATGGGCGATCGCGTCTGAGTTATCGGGGATACAAATATCTGCAACAACTTGAGGAAGCATTTGCGCCCTTAAAGTCTAAAACCAAAAATTTCGGTGTCTGTTCTGCATTGGAATACAACTTACTGATAGCACTTTTTGGCATTTATACTCTGAAAGGAACTACTTACGACTCATACTATCAAGCATTCTTTCCCCCAATAATCTATAGCACAACTAGAACAACTAGCAGCCGCAGCACCTCTTCCGGTAGTTCTTGCAGTAGTAGTTCTTGCGGTGGTGGTTGCGGTAGTTCCTGCGGTGGTGGCTGTGGCGGTTGTGGAGGTTAGACGCAGTGCTGGCTGATTTACCAACGTTAGGCGTGGGGTTAGGTTTTCGCCAACCCTGCAAAAGTGATTTGTTTCTCAACCGCCAACAGGTTGACTTTTTGGAAATTGTGGCGGAACACTATTTAGATACATCTTGGCAACAACAACAAGAGTTGGAATTATTAGCCAGTCATTTCCCCATTATTCCCCACGCTATCAATCTATCTTTAGGCAGTGCGGAGGGTGTAGATACAGATTATCTTCGCCCACTAGCAGCACTAATTAAGCAACTTAACCCGCCTTGGTGGAGTGAGCATATTTGTTTTACTAAAGCAGGCGGGGTTGATATTGGGCATTTGTCTCCATTACCTTACACCAAAGAAGCGGTACAAGTGCTTTGCCGCAACATTGCAAAAGTGCGCCGCTGGATTGATGTGCCATTAATTCTGGAAAATATTACCTACATGGTGACACTTCCCGGTGCGGAAATGACCGAAGCCCAATTTTTGGCAGAAGTTGTTGAAAATGCTGATTGTGGCTTGTTATTAGATGTGACAAATCTCTACATCAATGCTGTGAATCACGACTATGATGTGCAGGCATTTTTGCAAGATTTACCTTGGGAACGTGTCGTCCAATTGCATTTTGTGGGCGGACATTGGCATGATGGCATACTAATTGATAGCCATTCCCAATCAACACCCTCCCAAGTGTGGCAACTTATTGATGAGGTTGTGGCGCGTGTAGCGGTAAAAGGGATTGTTTTAGAACGGGATGAAAATTTACCAGCTTTTGCAGAATTGACAGGAGAACTGCAACAGGCGCGACAAATTGGTAGGAGACATGGTAGATGGGATTAGAAACAACCCAGCAAGTCCTCGCCCAACTTTACACTAATACGGAGTTGAGAGAACGTTTCTTTGCTCACCCCCAAGCCGTTGGTTTAGAGATGGGACTGAATTGTGATGAAGCGCAGCAGTTAGCACAACTTTCAGCGCAGCAGGTGAATGTGTTTGCTAATTCCTTAAAGTGGAAGCGGTTGGGAGAGGTGCGGGAGTTGTTACCACGCACTGCTAAGGAAATGGGTAAAAATTTTACTCCCTTGTTTTGGCGATATGCGGAAACCCCTATACCCCAAGGTATGAAAAAACATCGCCAAGATGCGATCGCTTTTGCTAACTTTATCATCCAAGTTACTCAAACCGAGGGGATTGAGCCAGCTTGCATAGGCGATTTAGTGCGCTATGAAAAAACTTGGCTGTTGACTTACGACTCAGCTATCTGCTGGAGAATTTGTTGGTTTGGTTATGCTATTCATCAAGACTTTAGCAAAAAACCAGCGATCGCTATTTGGCTGCGCCTAGGGAGAAATTCACCACTACGTCATTTTGTGCTTTAGTCGGGAATTACCTCAGCCAGTCGTCTGACTCCCTCTTGAATTTGCTGTTCATTGAGTTCCGCATATCCAAAGATAAATTCACTACCAGGACTATCTTTTAAATATTGTGGATATGCTGCGCCAATACCTACGTTAGCTAATGCCGCACGTTTGACTATTTCGTCATCATGAATTTTAGTATTTATTTTTACCATCAGGTGCATTCCGGCATTTTCTCCCATAATTTCAATTCTGTTACCAAAGTGGGTAGACAAAGACTGCACCAAAGTTTGTCTACGTTGGTTGTACAGCGATCTCATCCGTCTGATATGGCGTTCTAAATGTCCTTCCGTAATAAAATCAGTCAGGGCGTATTGTTCTAATAGACTACATTGTCTGTCTGCTAACCATTTTGCCCGCGAAAATACATGAACTAAATTCTCTGGTAAAACTAAGTAGCCCAGACGCAAAGCCGGAAAAAGCACTTTAGAAAATGTCCCGACATAGATCAGAGAGTTACCTTGATCTAATCCTTGCAACGCGGGTATGGGACGTTCACCGTAACGATATTCACTATCATAGTCATCTTCAATGATCATCACCCCTGATGTTTGCGCCCAAGCTAATAACTCCAAGCGACGTGGAAGAGATAACACCGCACCTGTAGGAAATTGATGGGATGGAGTGACATAAAGAAGTTTGATGTTAGGCATTATACTAGTTTTTAGTTCATTGACTATTAATCCTGATTGATCCACAGATACGGGAAATAACGTAGCTCCTTGTGCTAAAAAAGCTCGTCTAGCACCTAGATAGCCTGGATCTTCTACCGCAATCCAATCACCCCTGTCAATGAGCAAGCGTGTAATCAAGTCAAGTCCTTGTTGTGAACCACCCACAATCATGATTTGTTCAGCACTACAATTAACCGCCCTAGACCGAGAAAGATAGGAAGCGATCGCCTCTCGCAATGGTTGATATCCCAGAGAATAAGCAGTATAGTCCAGCACCTCTTGACTAGCATGACAATGACGAGAGATTAACTTGCGCCATAAATCTATGGGGAAGTGATCAAAAGCTGGTCTTCCATAGCTGAAGCTGATTTCTAGTTCTGCTTCTGGGAGGCGTAAAAATGCGTTGTCGTTCAAACTTTCACCATAAGCTGATAAACGTATTGATGAACTGGCTGGTGATAATTTTGACAGCATAGGTGCAGCATTGAGTAACTCATCGGGAAGTTGGCGACAAACAAAAGTCCCCGAACCCACAATGGTTTCTAAATAACCTTCACTCAAAAGTAGGTCATAACTTTGGGTGACAGTTGAACGGGAAACACCAAGCAATTGAGCCAGCGATCGCGTTGAAGGTAATTTTTGTCCAGGGGTGAATCTTCCTGAAAGAATGGCTTGGCGTAGTTCTTCGTAAACTTGGCGATATAGAGGTAAAGGTACGCGGGGGTCGATATTAATTGCAAAGTCCATGACAAATGACAAATTAAATTGGACTGGTTATTTAATCAAAAAGTGGCTCTTGTGTCACTCCACTTACCCGCATACTCTAACGATATAGAGTTAAAAATTACCGTTATGTCTCCACAAAAAGCACCTAGCCCAAGAACGACAGTGAAACGCGTACCCCAACGAGCCGACTATGAACATGACACAATTTATCAAATTCTGGATGAAGGATTAGTCTGTCATGTGGGTTTTGTTGCTGAAGGACAACCCGTTGTGATTCCGACAGCCTACGGACGAGTAGCAGACACACTATATATTCATGGCTCACCCGCTAGTCGGATGCTGAAAACACTCCAACAAGGTCTTGATGTCTGCGTTACAGTGACTTTAATTGATGGGTTAGTGCTAGCGCGATCGGCGTTTCATCACTCAATGAATTATCGCTCAGTAGTCGTCTTTGGTAAAGCCATACTGGTGGAGGATACAGAGCAAAAATTAGCTGCGCTGAAAGCATTTACAGAACACGTTATTCTGGGAAGATGGGAAGAAGTGCGATCGCCTAATCGCCATGAATTAGCGGGAACTATCGTGTTATCTCTACCTTTAGCCGAAGCCTCAGCCAAGGTTCGCACTGGTAGACCCCTTGACGATGAAGCTGATTATCAAATACCTGTATGGGCGGGAGAGATTCCTTTAAAATTGACTGCGGCTACACCCATAAATGATTCCCGGTTAGAATCAGGTGTAGCAATACCTGCATATATCAGCAATTACACTAGACCGCAACTAGCTAACGAAGTGTGTTAGCTTTTAGCGTAGATTCCACTTATTTTCACTTTTCCGTGGTTGCATCTGCTGAGAATAAGTTTAGTCCTATACTGTTGCTGCTACTTACAGCAGGATTAGGCTAGGCTGCGCGTTTTCTGAAAAGGAACATAAATCTATGAATATTCAGCTGATCGAGTCTCTAGCTAATGCGATTAAAGCTTTGTCTCCTCAAGAACGAGAGTTATTAAATCAAAAACTAACGCATCAATCTAATTGGCACAATTTACGCTCAAGAATTTCAGCCAATGCTCAAGTAATTCAGCAACGGCGTAATAATCAACCATTGAAACCAGATATTGATCAAATTATTTATCAAATGCGAGAAGAAAGAGATCAACAACTGATAGCAGATTTTTTGTTTGATCCAGAACAATTATGACCAAACAATTGATTTGTGTAGATGCTAATTTCGTAGTTAAATTAATTAACAACTATTCTGAAACTTCGCCTTATCTAATATTATGGGATAACTGGGAGCAAAATAAAATTCAGATTATTGCCCCGACTCTCTTATCTTACGAAGTCACGAATGTATTTCATAGAATACAACTGGCAAAACAACTACTGAAGACAGAAGCACGGGAATCTCTCAACCTGGCTCTAAATTTACCCATTCAGTTTTACGGTGATAGTCAACTCCATCAACAAGCCTGGGAAGTCGCTCAACAATTTAATCTCTCTGCTACTTATGATGCTCATTACTTAGCATTATCTCAAAGATTTCAGGCAGATTTTTACACAGGCGATAAACGCCTATTTAACACAGTTAGTTCTGCTTTTGATTGGGTTCATTTAGTTGCATAATCCTTGCTCAAATCCCCTAATTATCATAATTATGGGGATTTACTTCAGTCTTCTTACTATAATAAATTACTTCAATGCAGCCATCATTTCTAAAATTTGTTGATGGTATTGTCTATTACCTTCATGATTATAAAGGTCAGCAGATTTCTTTAAATCTCTCATTGCGCCATCTCTGTCTCCTAAATTACGCCGAATTTCAGCCCGTAATAAATACGCTGAAGCCCAATAAGGTTGATGCTGTAAGGCTTGGTTTAAATCGCCTAATGCTGCTTGATGGTTTTCGAGGTGAGTATAACTACGACCTCTGTTGTACCAGTCTTCAGCATCATGAGGATCAATGGCGATCGCTTGAGTATAATCTGTTATGGCTTGGTGATAGTCGTTAAGCGCATAATAAGCATTGGCGCGGTGGCTATAAAATAGGGCAGACTGGGGATTGATTGCTAAGGCTTGGGTGTAATCAGCGATCGCGCCTTGATAATCTTGCTGTTCATAATGCCAAGCACCCCGGTTATAATAGGCTTCGACTAGTTGGGGATTGATTGCTAAGGCTTGGTTGTAGTCAGCTAGTGCGCCTCGATGATCTCCCAACTGGCGACGAGCATTAGCGCGATTGCAATAGGATGGGGCAAAATGGGGGTCAAATCTGATGGCTTGGGTGTTATCTGCTATTGCTCCCAAAAAATCTTTTAAGGCTTCATGGACGATCGCTCGCCCGTAGTATGCTTCTACTAAGTTGGGATTTATTTGTAATGCTTGATTATAGTCAGCGATCGCACCTTGATAATCTCCCAGATGGCGGCGAGCTGTAGCGCGATCGCAATATCCTTCTGCAAGTTGGGGACATAGTGCTAATAATTGATCGCTATCTGACAGTGCGCCGGGATAATCTCCGATTTGGCGGCGAATGTTGGCGCGGAAACCGTAGACTAAAGCTAAATGAGGATCAATTTGTAATGCTTGGCTATAGTCAGAGATCGCACCTTGATAGTCTTCCTCTACTACTCGAATTAAACCCCGTTCTGCATAGGCTTGCGCGTCCTCTGGGTTTAAATGAATGGCTTGGTTTAAATCTTTTAAGGCTAAATCATACTCTTGCAGGCGAGAGAGAATCACACCGCGATTGTAGTATGCTGTGGAAAAATTAGGATTAAGTTCTATAGTCCGGTTGTAATCGGCGATGGCGGCGTTATAGTCGCCTAAAGCATAGTAGGCGTTACCCCGATTTTGATAAGCTTCCACCAAGGTAGGATCAAGCTGGATAGTGCGTTCATGATCAGCGATCGCCTGGCGATATTCCCCTAAGTTATAGTAAACATTACCGCGACTACTGTATAGTTCTGCTAAATAGGGATGCCATTGCAAAGCTTCCTGAAAATCTGATATCGCTCCTTGAAAATCGCCCTGATCAGCACAGGCTACGCCGCGATGATAATAAGCGTAAGCAATATCTATATTAATATCACTAGCTAACTGTGGATTGACTGCTATGGTGTGCATATAATCAGCGATCGCTTGGTTGTATTCTCCCCAGGCGAAGTAAGCTTTACCCCGATAGTAATAGGATGCAGTAATTGTCGGGTTAATCTGCAATACTTGATTATAATCCGCGATCGCACCTGCATAGTCAGCCAAACAGTAACGCGCAAATCCCCGATAGTAATAAGCTTCAGCTAAATTAGGATTAATTTTAATGGCGCGACTTAAAGGAGCGATCGCCGCTTGATAATCTTTGAGTTCATTACACAGAGTCATCCCTTGGTTCAAATAAGCTACTGCATAGTCAAGTTGTTGTTTGGCTGCTTCAGTGTGATTTGCGATCGCTCCTTGATAGTCTATTGGCAAATTTGTATAGAGTCCCTGTTGGAAAAAAGAGTCAGCATTCATCTAATTTTTTTATCTTTTTACACTAAGCATGAGTTTGATGAGCCTCAACTTGCCATTAATAGGGTAGGACACTGTATCTTGATTAAACTATAAATTTAGCCATAATATCAATATATAGATAGCTATATTTGCCACAATTTTTATTTCATGCCATTGAAATATGTGAAGATATGAAAGATCCAGCTATTATCACAATTGGATGTAGTGAAAATCATCACCATCTCAAACCAAATTATCTAGATTTCATCGGGTGGAGCGCGAAATATGTACGACAAAGAGGACATCAAAGCGATGCTTGATAGCATGAGTGTCGTGGATGTGCTAAGAATCATGTCTCAAATTTGTTATGAAAAAGCTGAATATCTTAGAACAGACTACCAAGATAGTGAAACAGCAAGAGCCTGGGAGAAGGTGGGTAGAGCCGTAGGTAAGATAAAAATAAAAACAGAATTATATTAATCAGACAGTTAGAATCAATCCCGTGAATTTATCTCCACGGGATTTTTAATTAAATAGCTTCCAGGGAATAAAATTAATAGATACTGTTTCTACTTAGTCAACTACCAAAAGTATTAATTTTATATCACCGACTGCTTTGAGAAATCGGGGATATTGTGTTTCGCGAATAATTGACGAGAAAAGGTAGAGACGTTGTATGCAATGTCTCTACAGTTGTAGGGGAGAGATACTCTAGTCTTTGGAGAGGGGTTTTCTAGATCCCGTGAAAAGTCAGTTCCTAATTACGAATTACGAATTACGAATTACGAATTACGAATTACCAAAACCTCCACCTCCAGGAGTAGCGATCGCAAACACATCCCCAGGGTTCATCTCTACCGTTGCTGTACTAGCTAAATTCTCTTGAACACCATTTTCGCGTTCTACCCAGTTGCGTCCCACTTGTCCAGCTTCGCCGCCATTTAATCCAAAGGGAGGTACAACCCGATGTCCAGAGAGAATATTAGCTGTCATCGGTTCTAAAAAGCGCAAGCGACGAATCACTCCATTACCGCCTTGATGTTTTCCTTTACCCCCACTATCAGGACGCAGACTAAAACTTTCCAAGAGTACAGGGTAGCGGGTTTCTAAAACCTCTGGATCAGTCAAGCGAGAATTTGTCATATGAGTCTGAACTGCATCCGTACCATCAAAATTCGCTCCCGCTCCAGAACCGCCACAGATGGTTTCATAATATTGATAGCGATCGTTCCCAAAAGTAAAGTTATTCATCGTTCCTTGAGAAGCCGCCATCACACCCAAAGCACCATACAAAGCATCGACAACAGTTTGGGAAGTCTCCACATTACCAGCAACTACGGCGGCTGGAGAAGTTGGGTTCAGCATACAACCTTCAGGAATAATAATGTCTAAAGGTTTCAGACACCCAGCATTGAGAGGAATACTATCATCTACTAAAGTCCGAAAGACATATAAAACTGCTGCGTGAGTCACCGCTTTAGGTGCATTAAAGTTACTATTTAACTGCCCAGATGTGCCAGTAAAGTCAATTTTAGCACTCCGACTTTCGCGGTTAATTATGACTTGTACTTGAATCTTTGCACCGCTATCCATCTCATAAATAAATGAGCCATCTTTAAGCACATCAATTGCTCTTCTCACAGACTCCTCTGCATTATCTTGGACAAATTTCATATAAATTTGAACTGTTTCTAACCCGTATTGAGAAACCATCTTAGATAGTTCTTGTACTCCCCGTTCATTGGCAGCAATTTGTGCCTTGAAATCAGCTATATTTTGGTGAGGATTACGAGCAGGATAGGGATGATTTAATAATAATTCTCGTACCGCACTTTCCCGAAAATTATCCTGTTCTACCAAGAGGAAATTATCAAACATAATTCCTTCCTCCTCTACAGTTTTACTATGAGGAGGCATAGAACCAGGCGTAATCCCACCGATATCAGCTTGGTGTCCGCGAGAGGCGACGTAGAAGAGGGGACTGGAGATATTTTCGCCAGTTTCTAGGAATACTGGTGTAATGGCGGTGACATCGGGGAGGTGAGTTCCACCGTTGTAGGGATTATTGGATAAATAAACATTGCCTGGTTTAATGGTGTCGCCTTGATCATTAATTAAACTGCGGACACTTTCACTCATTGAGCCTAAATGTACGGGAATATGAGGGGCATTAGCTACTAATAATCCCGAAGCATCGAAAATTGCACAAGAAAAATCCAATCGTTCTTTAATATTTACCGATGCGGCTGTATTTTGTAGGACAATTCCCATTTGTTCGGCGATGAACTGATAGAGATTTTTAAAGATTTCTAAGCGCACAGGATCGGGTTGAGATGTAGTATACATTGTAATTTGGACTCCTTTAATGTGAAGAAAATTGTAAGATATAGCTAGCTATTGTTTGTAATTACAAAAAGATAGAGGTTTGTAGTAAGGACTTTAGTCCTGATTTTTCTAAGGACTAAAGTCCTTACTACGAACTTGATTATCTATCAATTGGAATTTTATAGCCTATGATAGTAATGGAGAATTAACAATGAGGGTTCGTCCTGCTACTATTGATGACATATCGTTGATTTTTGCATTTATCCAAAAAAAGTCAGAATTTGATAGAAGCGTTGGTGCTTATTCTGGTGTTTTGCAAGTCACTGAAGATAAAATCCGAAAAACAATTTTTGCAGCAGTCCCTTTCTCTTATGTTTTATTTGCAGAAAACTCAAAACAGGTAGTGGGATTTGCTTTGTATGGGTTTAGATATTCATCTTTTGTCGGTCAACCAAGTATTTGGCTTGATGATTTGTATGTAGATGAAGAGATGAGAAGTCAGGGTACAGGAATAGCATTGATGAATTATTTAGCACAAATTGCCAAAGAAAATAGCTGTACTCATATTGCTTGGACTGCTGATACTCGCAATATTCGTGGTTTAAAGTTTTATGATCGCCTTGGTGCAAAAATTATAGAACAAAAGGGCGATCGCTGTTTCTTTACCTGGACTGGAATAAAACCTGAGCAAGAAAGAAGACAATAAACGGCATAAAAAAGAGCCTTAGACAAAATTTGGGCTGTGCAGAATACTTGATTCTAAGTCCTGGTTCTGCACACAATACTTTAAATCCACTCGGAATATTTTCGTTAGTTAGCATGATGAATATTACAGCCTTTGCAAAATTAAATGATTGCGCTCAGTTAATCGGGCTTGCCAATTCGGTTCAATTACAATTGTGCTAATTTTTTCGACAATGATAGCAGCACCATTGATACAATCTCCTAGTTGTAAATCTTCCCGGCGATAAACTGGCGTATCATGCCATTTTTCAGCAGTAAACATCTTGACTATTTCCACAGGTTGGGGGAATTTATCTACAGGTTTAGTACGAGTAATTAAAGTTTCTTCAGGAGTATCCATTTTCTGAATTACTTCTACTGAAATAGATTCAACAATTAAGGCTTTTTTTGACTGCAAAAAACCATAGCGAGACTTATGCTTATCTGCAAATGCTATTTGTATCACGGTTACATCTGCATCAAAATTAACACTTAAGGTAGAATCAGTCCCCTCATATTTTAAATTCAGGGTTTGAATTATTTCTTCTTCAATGCTGCTTTCGTTTTGGCTGAGTTCACTTCTGGCTTGGGTTTCTAAAGACTTCATCAATTGTATTAATTGAGGAATTAATGCTTGATTTAAAGGCTGTTCCACTCCCCCAACTCTGGTAGCTCTAACATCAGCTAATCCCATCCCATAAGCTGAAAGAACGCCAGCATAAGGATGTAGGAATATTTGTTTCATCCCTAAAGTATCAGCAATTAAACAAGCAACTTGTGCGCCTGCACCACCAAAACAACAAAGAACATATTCCGTGATATCATAACCACGTTGTAGGCTAATTTTTTTAATAGCATTAGCCATATTTTCGACAGCGATCGCAATAAATCCTGCTGCTACTTGTTCTGGTGTACGATAATTACCTGTAACGGTGGCAATATCTAGGGCTAATTGGTTAAATTTCTCTAAGACAATATCTTTATCTAAAGGTAAATTTCCATCACTGCCAAAAACAGACGGGAAATATTGGGGATGAATTTTACCTAACATCACATTAGCATCTGTCACCGCTAAAGACCCACCACGCCGATAACAAGCGGGGCCAGGATTTGAACCAGCCGATTCTGGCCCGACTCGATAACTAGAACCATCAAAAAAGAGAATTGAACCACCGCCAGCAGCAATTGTATTAATCGATAATACAGGAACTCGCATTCTTGTCCCAGCGATTTCAGAATCTAATTGACGTTCATACTCTCCTTTAAAATGGGCAACATCTGTACTTGTTCCGCCCATATCGAAGGTAATTACTAAATTAAAACCTGCTCTTTTGCTGGTTTGGACTGCACCAACAATACCACCAGCCGGCCCGCTTAAAATGCTATCTTTACCTTGAAATTGTGTAGCATCAGTTAAGCCGCCATCAGATTTCATAAACATTAACTTGACGTTAGGTAACTGACTCGCTACTTGGTTAACATAGCGTCGTAAAATTGGAGTTAAATAAGCATCTACAACGGTTGTATCTCCTCTACTTATCAATTTCATTAATGGACTAACTTGATGAGATATAGAGATTTGTGTGAAGCCAATTTCTTGAGCAATTTCTGCTACTTGTTGCTCGTGTTTGGGGTAGCGATCGCTGTGCATGAACACAATAGCACAACTACGAATCCCTGTATGATAAACTGCCTGTAAATTTTGCTTGACTTGTGCAATATTTACAGGTACTAATTCATTACCATTAGCATCATAACGTTCATCTACTTCAATTACTTGCTCATACAGCATCGTCGGTAAAATAATTTGACGAGCAAAGATATTAGGACGGTTTTGGTAGCCAATTCTCAGGGCATCTTTAAACCCTTTAGTAATTAGTAAAACTACTCTATCTCCTTTTCTTTCTAACAGTGCATTAGTTGCTACTGTTGTCCCCATTTTGACTACTTTTATTGCTGCATCGGGAATAGGTTCATTGTTTTTGATGCCGATAATATCCCGAATTCCTTGAATAACTGCATCTTGGTATTGTTCAGGATTTTCAGACAGTAATTTATAGACTATTACCCATTCTTGATTAGGGAGAGGCACAATTAAAAATCGTGCCTCATGTCTTGAGAGTCTGTCTATAATTGGCTGATCATCAGTTACAGCTACAATATCTGTAAATGTGCCACCTCTATCTGCGAATACTTTTAACATAGTGCGATTTCATCTATCAACTAAAAGTAGAGTAGCAGCGATGTTTGGGATATTTCTACTTCATGTGTGGTATATTTTGACAACAAGCGTAGACAAAAATATTTTTTATCTCACGCGGAGGCGCAGAGAGTAAGAGTTTGATTCTCTGCGTGACTTTGAGTTTAAATTGTCCATTGCCATTTTTGTTGCGGTGAATTCCATTTTACAGCAACTATTTCTGTGGGGGGATTAATGCGATCGCCTGTTTTTTCAAATTGAATATCTCCTGTCACTCCCCTGATTTTTCTTTTTTGATATTTGAAATATTGATCCATATGTTCCAGCAAATCTTGGCTATTTTTGCTGTGATATTTTTCTATGACTTTCAAAATAATTAATACTGCATCAAAGGCCGTTGCACTGCGCCAATTAAGATTTTCTTCACCCCATAATTGAGTGCCTAGTTTGCAAAAATATTGAGCAATTATGTTTTCACTATTGCACCCATTTTGTTCACTGTGCCAATGCCAAGGAATAGAAGCTATAATTTGCGGATGATCTTGATTAAAGTTTTGGTACTGGCTTTGCTCATGAATCCAATGTAAAACATTTTCTTGATAAAAAGTAGCAGTTCCAGCTATGAGACATTTATTAAGATTTAATCTACTAATTAACCCAGCATTATTCAGAGAATTAGGTTGAAGTCCACCATCAGGAATAATAATGATCATATCAACACCTGCTCGTTGAATAGTTTCTATATATTCTTGGACTTGATAATAAGATTCATTAATATAGCCACATTCTTCTAAAAATATTACTTTCTCTTGATATGATTCAAGATGTCTCTTAATACTGTTTCTATAAGATTGACAATAAAGACTATTGTGATTATAAATAAGCGCAATTTTTGATTGCTCTCTCCCAGCAATTTTTGACCCCAAATAATCAGATAACCTTTTAGCATTAATCTTGTCTGGGGTAGTCAATCTAAAAAAAGACATCAGAGATAAGTCAGCAAGCTCATTAGATGTGCTACAAGCATTAACTAACACTAAACTTTTGTCTGCATAAAACTGGAAGGCATTTTTAGTCATTTCACTGGAGTAATGACCAATAATAGCCATCAAATTTAATTCTTTTGCTAATGCTGCTAATTTTTCGGCTGTCTGATTATAGGGAGTATATAAATTATTTGGATCATTAACAATTAAAATCTGTAATAACACTTGGCTGGAAATCAGAGTAGAGAATACATTCGGTTTAATGCTATTTAAATCTATCTCTTTTTCTAAACCGAGATTTTTAAAATTCTCCCAATTTACTTGTAATTGTATTTGAGATATTCCTCGTAAAATTTCCGCAGATACCTGTCCTAGATTATGGTAAAATGGTACAACTACTGCTATGTTATAGATTTTAATATTTTTTTCTGGAAATTTATTTCTTTTATGTTCAATGAGAGAGTTGTTGATATAAATTAGAATTTCAGGGTTGCCTCTACCATAGATTTTTATTTCTTGATCCCACGCCATTAAAAAATATTTTAATGCTTCGTAATAACGTCCTGATTGATAAAAATTTATCGCTTGGGTTTGTAATTTAACAATCTCTTGGTTAGGTGGATAAAGGAAAGATTGTCTGCCAAAACTAGCTTGAAAATTATCACTGTTAAGTTGAGGGCTAGGGTAGAGTTTATAAACTTGATTTGGGTCAAGCAGAAAATTCAAAATCTTAGCCCAATTGTTAGCTATTTCTGTTTGCTCAACACCCATTAACTCAGCTATTTTTGGATAAATATAATGGCTCAGTTTGTCTCTGATTTGTAGTTCAGATAAATTTACTAGTTCAGCTATTTGTGGGCGAGAATATGCTAACAAACAATAACAAATAACTTGTTGCTCTGATTCATCGAGATTTCTGATATTTGCTAAAGGATCTAAGCTTTTTAATAAAAGTTCAATATTAATACCTAGTTTCTCCATAACATACCGCAGAATTGTCAACATATGCAGATATCGTAATATTTTCTCAAATAATAGTCTGATTTTCAGTTTCGCTGAAGCTATGAGTGTGGAAATAATGACTACAAATGTGGTAGTTAGCTACAACAGTATTTAAATATAGGTCAGATGTCCTTTGTAATCCTGGACAAGACGACGTTGACATTTAAAATTACCCACATTAGTATTTGTCTGTGCTAACAGCCCAAACACCACCCCATAGAAAGATGTAGAGTTTCTTACATCACCAAACGTATCCTCCTTTGGTAGCAATCTGGGTATAATTGTCTTCCATCTCTCTCCACAATCTAACTCCACTTTGCACGGTATTTATATGGGACGTAATCGTTCTAAGTCTGACTTACCCACAAAAATCTGTCCGGTGTGTCAACGTCCCTTTACTTGGCGGAAAAAATGGCAAGATTGCTGGGATGAGGTGAAATATTGCTCAGAACGTTGCCGTCGTCGTCGTTCTGAGGCGAGTGCTGAGTGAGATTCCTCACTCATAACTCAAAACTTTTCCAAACCGTAACTTCAACTTAAATAGCGCAGGGGCATAAATGAAATCACAGGTGCAACCCAAATTAATTATTCACGGCGGAGCAGGTAGTTCTCTCCACGGCAAAGGAGGATTAGAAGCAGTCAGGCGATCGCTCCATGCCATAGTAGAGGAAGTATATGCTCAGTTATTGCAAGGAGTGGATGCTTCTTTAGCAGTGGTGCAGGGTTGTCAACTGTTAGAAGATGAGCCGCGCTTTAATGCTGGTACTGGTTCGGTACTGCAATCTGATGGGCAAATCAGGATGAGTGCTTCTTTAATGGATAGCGCATCAGGGCATTTTAGTGGTGTTATTAATGTTTCGCGGGTGAAAAATCCCATTAATTTGGCACAAGTTTTACAAAAATCCCCAGATCGCGTACTTTCAGATTATGGTGCGGCAGAATTAGCCAGAGAATTACAACTTCCCAGTTATAACGCTCTTACAGAGTTACGCTTGCAAGAATGGATACAGGAGCGTCAAGATAACTTTAAAAGCACGATGGCTGGGGTGGTTGCAGAACCGGAACTGTTAGAAACCAGTAACGCTGGACGCGGTACGATTGGCGTAGTGGTGCTAGATGCCTATGGCAACCTAGCAACAGGTACTTCCACAGGTGGTAAAGGCTTTGAACGCATTGGCCGGGTGAGTGATTCAGCTATGCCCGCAGGAAATTATGCTACTAGTCATGCTGCCGTTAGTTGTACTGGTATTGGTGAAGATATTATTGATGAATGTTTAGCCCCCAAGATTGTGATCCGCGTCACCGATGGTATGTCCCTCAAAGAAGCGATGCAAAAGTCTTTTGCGGAAGCACACAATAACAAGAAAGATTTTGGCGCGATCGCATTAGATGCAACTGGTGCGATCGCTTGGGGTAAAACCAGCCAAATCATCCTCGCCGCCTTCCATGATGGTGAAAAGGTTGGCGATACCTTAGAACTACCTGACGGGACTGAGGTAGGCTGCACGCTGTGAGTGCTGAGTAAGGGGAGTGCTGAGTAAGGGGAGTGCTGAGTAAGGAGAGTGCTGAGTGCTGAGTTATGAGTGGGGAGTGGAATTTTTCTTTCCTACTACTATTGTGTCAAGTTAGTTTCGATAGTTTGTAGTAAGGACTTTAGTCCTTACTACAAACTTGCTTATCCATCAATTTAAACTTGACGCACTACTACTACTACCCTACGTGTTTATAGTTTCGAGTTAAACATTGGTCATAACTGTCAACTTTCATCAATTAATCAGCACTCAGCACTCCCAGCACTCTTTTTCCGCCAACCTGGTTTAATTACCTGACGGCTGCGAGCAACGACTAAGCTATCATCAGGTACGTCTTCTGTAACAGTCGAACCCGCAGCTACGTAGACATCATTACCCAAGGTAACAGGAGCTACTAACACGCTATTAGAACCGGTTTTAGTGCGATCGCCTATAATTGTGCGGTGTTTTTTCACGCCGTCATAGTTGGCGGTAATTGTCCCTGCGCCAATATTGACTTGATTACCGGCCGTTGTATCACCTAAATAAGATAAATGGGCAACGTTGGTGCGATCGCCTAACTGGGTATTTTTCAATTCTACGAAATTACCAACACGGCAGTTAGCACCCACCTGAGCATGACCTCGTAAATGGGCATAGGGGCCTATTTTCGCTCCTGTTTGGATGACACTATCCGTAACTACAGAATACTGCACGGTGACATTTTCACCCAACTGGCTATTTTCAATTAAACTACCTGGCCCGATACGACTCCCGGACTGAATGACAGTATTTCCCCGTAGGTGAGTTTGCGGTTCAATAATTACATCAGGCTGTAATTCTACGGTGTCATCGATAGTAATACTATTGGGGTCTATTAAGGTGACACCAGCCAGCATCCATTTTTCCTTGACTCGCCGTTGTAAGATTTCGGTGGCTGTAGCTAATTGTAGGCGATCGTTAATACCCAAAATTTCCTGCTCGTCTTCTACATCGACTGCCATTACCTGACCAACTTGGGTGACAGCATCTGTGAGATAGTATTCTTTCTGGGCATTATTCGCCTGTAAATTAGGTACAACCTCTGCTAAATTCTGCCAACGAAAACAATAAATTCCGGCGTTAATCCGTTGATTTTGTCTTTGTAGAGGAGTACAGTCTTTATCTTCAACGATTTGTTCTACAAAGTTGTTATTATTACAAAAAACACGCCCATAGCCTTTAGGGTTTTCTAGCTTGGCTGTGAGGATGGTAGCAGCGTTTTGATTTGCTTGGTGAGTTTGTAATAACTTTTCTAGGGTTTCAGTGCGTAACAGTGGCACATCCCCATTCAGTATCAGTAAATCCCCGGTATACCCTTCAAGATGCGGTAATAATTGCTGAATGGCGTGACCTGTTCCTAACTGTACAGTCTGTTCCACAAATTCCAATTCAGGCAACTGCATAGCTGCTTTGACTTCCTGTGCTTGATACCCTACTATCACCATCTGCCGTGACGGTGCAAGGGGTTCTGCACTAGCCAAAACTCTTTCTACCATCGTCCGCCCACCCAAAGAATGTAAAACTTTGGGTAAACTAGATTTCATTCTAGTGCCGCGTCCTGCTGCTAATATTGCTACAACTACCATAATTAGCTATTATCTACAATTAAATTTCGCTGTTGTACTTGGTACTGTGAGATTCAGGCTCAAATCATACCAGCTAATCAATACAGTAAATATGGGGAGCAACAAATCAAGTCAAGTCGTTTTGCTCCAATTCAAAATTCAAAAATCACCTAAAGACAATTAGTGAGGGCTTGTAGCTTGCTTGCCGTAAGCTACCCAATACAGTTCGGATAAGATAATTGACCAAAATAATAACGCCTGTAGAGACATTGTACTGCAACGTCTCTACTCCCCATATTGCTAAGACTCCCGACCTGATGCCCAGGTATCACGCCATTTTACAGTCCCTTCTTTGGCAATTACCCAACGGCGATTGACAACATTTTCCCGCAGAGGCGATCGCCCTTCGCGCCACATGGCATATTTATAACTAATCAAGTTACCAGCACTTTCATCAAAGGGAATCTCGGCAAACCAGGTGTTGGAGTTGATGTACTCTAGGGGATAAGCCTTGCTAATATCCCAATTGCCTAACTCTGGACAGTCTCCAGTCACTACAATCGTTTCACCTGGTTGGGTATATACCCCATTCAGTTGTACCCGCACTAAAGTTTGTCCTTTGATGCGTTCCCCAACGTGGCTGAAAACAATTACTCCCCGTTCTTCCAGTGGCAAATTATAGATTTTACCGTCTTTGACTTCATACTTATTACGTGTAATCACACAGGTATGTTCACCATCAGGTAGTTCTGTATCTACTTCTGGTAAAGTCACCTCTCCTCCCCGATTCAGTGCCACAAAGCATATAGAGTCACGATAGCGGCGTATATAGCAGTAAATATCGGGGGTGAGGTATTTTTGCCACTGACTACCCATTGAGACCGCAGGATTCAGCCGCCGTAAGCCAGACAGTAATCTGAGAACACGATAAATTTCAGTTTCAATATCCCACTGTTCCATCATGGGGCGGTTGTAGGGGTCGTTACCGCCATTAGTATCATTGTGCAGATACTGTTCTGTGCCGTAATAGATACAAGGAATACCGCGAACTGTCATAATGAGAGCGATCGCTACCTTCAACATCGCTGGATCAGGATTCAGCGACTGAAAGCGGGACATATCATGGTTATCAATGAAGGTAATTAACTCAGTCGCCCCATTGTAACGATAATCCTGGTCAAAAATCTCTTGAATGCCTTGAAACCCGTTCTCTGCACCCTGTGCTAATGCGGAACGCATGGCCATGCACAGCGCAAAATCTAGCGTCGTCATGCCTGAGTTATTGGCAAATTCCACCGATAAATCATCACTAGGGTGATTATAAATCCACTCACCAAAAATGAATACATCGGGTTTGTGATTAGTCATATCACCAGTGAATTCTTGCCAAAACCAAATAGGCATATGTTTGACAGTATCCACTCGCAGTGCATCAACACCCCGGTCTAACCATTGTTTAATTGCGGACTTAATATACTGCCGATATTCACTATTATTTTCATTGAAAGTGGCCAGACCCGCTAGTTCACAATTTTGCACTTGCCAATCATCTTCCCAGTTTTGCACTTCGCCATAATGGTGATACCAGTGGTTTACATCATTATTGAAGTCAGCAATTTTCACCCCATCATCATATAGTTCACCCTTACTACCGTTAGTATCAGGGCTACTGTGGTTGCAGACAATATCCAGCACCAGCTTCATGTTGCGCTTATGCAGTTCAGTAATTAATCGATCAAATGTAGTATTTTTTGCTTCCTGGGTTTCGTTTAAAGAAGGGTTTTCTCCCAGAGCAATGTAGCGCGGATTGATGCGTTTAAAGTCTTTTGTCCAATAGCCGTGCATTGCTGCATTGGTAATAAATAAATCTTCTACTTGTTCAAACAGGGGAGTTAACCAAACAGCTGTCACTCCCATATTTTTGAGGTAGTCCAATTTATCGATGACACCTTGCAAGTCACCACCCCAGTATTTACCCCAATCTTGTGCAGTACCATCATAAAGGTCTGAGTTAGTACCTTTGCTGTTATCTAGATCACCTTCATAAAACCGATCAACCACCAAAAAGTAAATAGTTTCTTGCCGAAATTCAATATCTCTGGTGTAAAGGAACTCAAGATTAATTTCAGTATCTGATGGCGATGTTTGAAGCAAAGATTCTACTTCAGCACTGGCAGAATCTACTTTGTATTGCTCTGGAGAAAACTGGGAGGGGGGATTTACCATATCATAATTAAAGTTTGTAGAGCCATGAGTACAGCAACATATTACCATGTATCACTACAAACAACGGTATTTTGGCATCCTGCACTTGGTATAGAAATACAGATGCTTTGACTTTTTTATACCCAGGATTAAATAATTTAGGACTTACGCACAATTTACGTAATAACGTTCGCGTAGCGTATACCACAGAGACGCAAAGAACACAGAGAAATAAGGGTTTGAGAGACTTTTTGCGTAAGTCCTGTAATTATTGCCGAGAGAGAGCAAATTCAGCAAACTGTTGCATGAGTTTTGGGTTGCGCCAACCAGACTCAGTTTCATCTAGCATGATACATAATGCTTCTTCTGGAGCAAAAGCTTCTTTGTAAGGTCGTTCGCTAGTTAGAGCATCATAAATATCAATTATTTGAAATACCTGGGCAATGAAGGGAATTTCATCTTCCTTGAGTCCATCGGGATAACCTGAACCATCCCAACGTTCATGGTGATGGCGAATAATCGGAATGACACCTTGCATACTACGTAGGGGTTGACAGATTTTTTCCCCAATTAAAACGTGTTGCTTCATAATTACCCAATCTTCAGGGGTGAGTTTGCCTTGTTTGAGCAAAACTGCATCAGGAATTCCCACTTTGCCGATATCGTGAAGATAACCGCCCCAACCTAAATCTCGAATTTGGTAGCGTGAAAGATTTAAGTATTCTCCAAAAGATTGACCCAACTTTACTAGCCGTTCACAGTGGTCGCCAGTGTTAGGGTCGCGACTTTCCACAGCCCTAGCTATAGAAAATAGTGCTTGTTCTGCGTGGTCTAAATCTTCATTTAACCGCTTCTGATGAACTAGAGATTTAACACGGGCTACTAGTTCTACTCGGTCGAAGGGTTTGCTTAAAAAGTCATCTGCTCCTACTTCAATGCCCTGGATGCGCGATCGCCTATCATTTAATGCTGTAATGAAAATTACGGGAATTAGTCTAGTGTCTTCATCTTGTTTGAGTAATTGGCAGACTTCAAACCCATCCATTCCCGGCATCATTACATCTAACAAAATCAGATCCGGTTGTTGTTCCTTGACAAGTTCTACGGCGACAAAACCACTATCTGCCTCAATCACTGCATAGCCTTCCATTGCTAACAGTGCAACCGCAGTCATTCTACTAGCAGTATGATCATCAACTACTAGGATTTTCGGCGGTTCGGAATCGAAGCTCTTAACTTGGGACGTTGTAGTTTGTATAGTTTTTGAAATTAAGCACTCATAACCCGAATTTCGATTGGGTTTCAGCCAAGAAGTTGCTTTTTGGCTTTCTGTAATCATAAAATCTTCTTTAGATAAATCCAAGGAATAATCTTCTACGTCTTGCAATCCTGGGTTGTGATCTGAACTAATATTGTTTACTTGAGTTGGGGATTTATACCCATTCACATTTTGTTCAGTAGAGCCTGTGTATTCACCACTCCTTTTAATCACGGAAGCACCCCAATCTTAATAAAAATTAAACAGCGTCCTAACTTCAAAAAGACCTGACTATTTAACTGTATACAACTGTCAATTTCACATTTTCCTGGCATTGTATCAGAACAGTTGTTTGGGCAAGACCCATCAATAAATTTATGTTGTATAAGAAAATTAAGAATTGACAGTGCCAAATCCCTGTAACTTCTGCGGGGTCAATCCAAAATCCTTCTTGAAAAGTTTCTTACGGCGGGAAACCCGCCTACAGAACTTTCCGCAAAATCTAAAATTTAAAATTGTTTGACCTATCTATAATTCCTCTGCTTCTTACTCCAGTATGATAAATCCATGCCAATGTTAAATCAGGCGTTTTACTGAGATTTTTCATCATAGTCACGTCAGAAAAAATAATGATTATTAACTCCATAGTCAAAGCTATGCAAATTGAGTTTTAAGTTTCTATTTTGGGTTGATAAAGTCAGTATTTTCATCCATAAATTTGGGTTGATAATCATCCGCTTTTAATATACAAGATTTTTTGTATACTACAATACAGATACTAGATAAGTAGATAATCATCTGTTTTTAATATACAAGATTTTCTGTATATTACAATACAGACAATAGATAAAATGACTAAACTGATGACCACAATAGCAATAAATTATAAAAATCCGTTAAAAATTTTACTCACTAAATTATTTTGGGGATGGCAGTAAAACTAAGAGTATTGACTGAGTAACCGCCGTTTGCGCCAACGAGAAGTAGTTTCGAGTAAGCTAGTCTGTTGTTCTTGTCGTCGTCGTTGCAATATGACAGAGGCCGGATCATTTAATTGCGGATCGCGATAGGGAATAGCGGCACGAGTTAGGAGATGTTCTTTCTCGGCTGGCGAGAGGGGGGGAAGAGCTGAATCAAAGTCACATTCAGCACTTTGAGGATGGGCTGCGACTGTACCAGGCGATCGCCTACCCACTGGCTCTGTCGAACCTATTTGTAATCCTGCTAACAATAAAGCTGTACGTACAGACGTAGCACAAGAATAAGTAGCAAGCATTCCAGTCTCGTGTAAACACAGAGCTACTTGTTGCATAAACTCCACAGTCCATAGTTGAGGACACTGAGGCGGTGAAAATGGGTCTAAAAAAATAGCATCTGCTTGAAAACCCAACTGATTGACTCTCCTAATTGAGTCTCTAGCATCACCAATTAATAATGTTGCTTGGAGGCGATCTGTTTGTACCTTTTGCTCAAAAGCTAACTTGGTCAAAATGTGAGTGTAATCATAGTTCCAGTTATCTAATAGATGATGGGCAATTGCTGCTTGTGGTACAGATGGATTTAGTTCTAAACCAATTAATTCAACATAGCAACTAGGATTGACTGCCCAAATGGTCTGCAATGCTGCGGCGGTGTTGTATCCTAGACCATAACAAATATCTAATAAACGCAAAACAGGTTTTTGAGCAGTTTTACTTAGTTGAGTAGCACTGACAAATTTCAGAAAACTTTCCTGCTTCGCCCCAAAATGGCTATGAAAAGCTTCCCCAAACTCTTGGGAGAAGAAAGTCAAAGAACCATCGGCTGTTAGCTGGAGAGTAAAATCATTCTCTAAGTCTGACATGGGGAAATTAGGTGACAGGTGACAGGTGACAGGTGACAGGTGACAGGTGACAGGTGAGGTAGGGGAAAAATCCAATGTTCATTGACAAATGACTAATAACTAATGACTAACATTCAATTTGTTGTTTCATCCGACTGGTTACTCGAACATTTGCATGATCCGCAGGTTGTGATTGTAGATTGTCGCTTTTCTCTAGCTGACACCCAACTCGGACAAAAACAATATCAAGCAAGTCATATACAGGGGTCTTATTACCTAGATTTGAATCTGGATCTTTCTAGTCCTGTGGGTGAACATGGGGGGAGACATCCTTTACCTAAACCTCATGACCTAGCTGAGAAATTAGCAGCAATTGGGGTAGAGTTTCAAAAAACTTTAGTTGTCGCTTACGATGACTCTCGCTTGGCTTTTGCATCTCGTCTTTGGTGGTTGTTACGCTATTTGGGTCATGAACAAGTAGCGGTTTTGGATGGAGGCTTTAGCCAATGGGAAAAAGCTGGCTATCCTGTAACAGATGTCATCCCCCAACCGCAAACAGCTAAGTTTATCCCCCAAGTTGAAACAGAATTGATGGTAGATATTGAAGCTGTAAAAAATCGTAAAGATTTACCGACGGTTGTTTTGGTAGATTCGAGAGAAGGCGATCGCTATCGTGGTGAACGAGAACCAACTGATAAAATCGCTGGTCATATTCCCGGTGCGGTCAATTACCCTTGGATGGAAGTGACGGATACAGACGGCTATTTAATCCCGCCAACAGCACATCAACAACGCTGGGAACAACTAGAACCATCTGAAGAAATTTTAGTTTATTGCGGCTCTGGTGTTACAGCCTGCGTCAATTTGCTGTCTTTAGAGTTGGCTGGTATTCATACAGGTAAACTTTATGCTGGTAGTTGGAGTGATTGGATTAGTTATTGTTATTAGTCAATATACAATAATTACTTTAACTGTCACCTATCACCTATCACCTATCGCCTATCACCTGTCATCTCTAAAATTCACCTAACAGCCAGTTGTAATTGACACTTAAAAACCAGCTATCAAAATCAATGTTCCTGGTGGTGGAATCACCAAAGCTAAAACCAGTCTGAACATTCATTCTACTTGACTTAGATAAACGATAAGTTAAGTGGGCAAATAATCGATGAGATTGATCATGGCGATCGCGTTCTGTAAAGTCTGATAGATTCAATTGGTAATTCAAACCTACATCCAGAGGTTTTTGCACCTCGTAGTTCAACGATAACCACAAAGAATTCACTATACGACTACGGCTATTAGGGTCGGCTAAGTTCCAACTCAATTCATAAAAACTGTCTAGCGTCAGTCTTTTAGTCAGGGGATCTCTTCTACCCAAAGATAGCCGAAAAGACTGTTCACTCAAGAAGCGATCGCCAGATTTAAATATATCGCTACTGTTGGCATAAAATAATTGTTGATTACTCCAACTGATTTCACCAAACATTCGTCGCGATAGCTGTTGATAAATACCCAAATTAAATCTCAGTTGGTTATAATTAAATTTTGATTGGTCTACGTAACGAATTAAATTACCATCAATTGATCCATTTAAATAAGTCTTAGATCCCAAAGGAAAATATGCAGAAGTTAGTCTGATTCCATAAAATAACAACCCATCTTCTACAGGAATAGTTTCAGATGAAAAGATGTTACTTGTATGAAAATAACCAAGACGTGCCTGTAGAGAACCTATCGGTTTAAACTTAGGTTCAGGACGTTCTATTGGTGGAGGTTGTTGTTGTTCTAAGGGTGGATTTGGTAAAGGTCTTTGACGCACCCTTAGTCCCAATTCCTGATAAATCTCAGACTCAGAATTTGACTGTTTTGCCTCTCTTAGTCGCCGCCTCAGTCTCTCCAATCTGTCTAATCGTTCATTATCGTTTTTTGGAGGTGATTCTAATAATTGTTCTATGGGCTTTGGGGAAGTTTGGGGAAAATTATTAGGCTGAGTTTCTAGCTGTGGTGATTCATTCCTCTGCTGAATAACATCCGTATCAGCTCTTTGTATAGAATTAGGTTCAGAATTTTCTGTTTGTGTCGGAATTGCTTGAGTAATTGACAGTCTTGGGTTAACTAAATTTAAATCCACCTGTTCTTCAGAGGATATCTCAAACACATTGAATTGTGGCAATTGAGCATAATTAGTGTCTAAATAAACCTTTTGACACGAATTATTAATATTTTCTGCATCTAGCAAAAATTCTTGTATTTTTTCTAACTCATCTTGACATATTGATATGTCTGTTTTTTTCCCTGATGATGCATTTACCTTGATGGTATAACTACTTGCACCAATGATGACTAATAAAACCGTGACTAAAAAACTTTTCCAGCCCTGAAATTGCATCTTGTATGGATGGATTTAATTGCTTTTACTTTGCCCAGACACATTTTATATGTCTAAAATGTTCATCAAGAATAATTTAGCTTGCTATTAGTCTGATATTTTAAGTATGCTTTGTGCTTATGAATGCGTTTAATGGCACTTATGATACATATTCTTTCATTTACATGTTCTTTCATTTATAATAAATATTATTTTACAATACTATAGGACTCATATTAGATTTTTGAAATATACGTAGGGTTTGTTAGCATCAGCGTAACGCACCTTCACCAAAGCTTTTGGTGCGCTAACGCCTAATACATTCTACATATACTGAGATTTTTTTATAAATCAAATCGGATTTCTGTAACACATTGTGCGTACTTAATTGCGCTTAATTTGCATATCAATTAGTCCAAATAGGTCTATACTTAAGTATATAGAAAATTACGCGATGTTTTGTATAAAAAATTTAGGTAAACTTAACAATGAACGAAATAAAAACATTTATATAAAAGTTATAAGATTGGCAATGTTGATATATTAAGATTTCAGCAGTGATTTTCAACTAGTTTAATACCAGTGCAATTTTTCATAATTTGATACTATGCGTTTTAAACTATTTCCGTGGTGGGGAATTGGCTTGTGGGGTGTAGTAATAGTCATAAGTTTATCAAATCGGGTAAACGCTAATACCCCTCTGATTCGTGCTGAAGTTCAGAGCCTGCGTAATTTTGTACAATTGATTCAAAGAAGTAACAGAAGTAAACGTCCGGCAAAGGCAGCCGACGCTATCATACCGGGAGATGGCCTATCTACTGGTAGAGCTTCTTTAGCAGATTTGCGTTTCAATGACGGTTCTTTAGCTAGAGTTGGGGAACAAGCCGTATTCCAATTTTTGCCTAGAACTCGGAATTTTAGACTGTCAAACGGAACTGTATTACTGCTAATTCCACCGGGAAGGGGACAAACACGCATCCAAACCCCAAGTGCAGCAGCAGCAATTAGAGGTTCGGCGTTATTTGTGCGCTATGACCAACAAACAGATACTACAGTGATCGGTGCGCTGACCAATAGTGGGATTACAGTTTCTAATAAAGATGCTTCTCAAGACCAAGAGCTGCAAGCAGGACAACTGTTAGTAGTAGTCAAAGGTAGATTTCAGGGACTATACGATTTTGATCTGCAAAATTTTTATCAAACCAGTGACTTAGTTCAGGGATTAGATTTAACACAAAAAAATCGTAGCTCTTCTTCCGATCCTGCGATCGCTAGTGTGCGAGCAGAAATTGCCGTAGCTTTAGCAGGACAAGCACCGTTAAGTGGTCAAGGAATAATTGACAACCCATCTTTTTTAAATTTAACTGCTAGATCAAATGGTGAAGACACAGCTATAGGAGATTTAACCGCAGACTCAGATAGTTCTCCAATAGATACTTTTGTAGACACAGGAGAAATCTTATTTAATAATGCTCAAGAATTGGCGAATAGTGAAGACAAAATCACAACGCTAGAAAATAGGATTGATTCTAATTCTATTGACACAACAAGCAACTCTTCATCCTCAATCACACCCCAACAGCCTGCACCCACACCAGAGCCGACACCAGAACCCACACCAGAACCGATACCAGAACCC